>JAJFLS010000490.1 GCA_021772595.1 Opitutales bacterium | reverse complement strand
CCATTCCTCAATGTGCCTGTTTCCCCGAAATTTTTTTTTTTTGGGCCCCGCGGGCCCCGCGCCCGCTACCATTTGGATGAAAACGGAAGTAGTAGGGAGCGTTTATCTTGCCATCGATCTTGGCGCGACGAGCGGTCGCGTTGTGGCGGGTCGTTGGTCGCCGGATACGCGTACTTTGGAATTGGAACTCGTCGATCGATTTTCGACGACAACGAAAAATACGGGGAGTGGCTTGCATTGGGATATCGAAGAGATTTTTGGATCGATTAAGAATGGATTGCGACTTGCGGCGGAAAAATATGGCGATGATATAAAGAGTATGGGAGTGGATTCCTGGGCGGTCGATTACGCGTTTATCGACGAGAAAGGTGAGATGCTTGGAACTCCGTTTCACTATCGCGATTCAAGAACGGAAGGAATGGAGGCGGCTATTCAGAAACGCGTCTCCAAAAATGAAATCTATGCGGAGACCGGAATTCAGTTTATATTTCTGAATACGATCAATCAGCTTTATTCTGAAGTGTTGAACGATGCGGGAGTGATTCGCTCGGCGCGTAGGCTGCTTTTTATTCCGGATCTCATTAGCTACTGGTTGTCGGGCAGTATCCATCAAGAGCGAACCGTCGCGAGCACGAGTCAGCTATTGAATCCGACAACGGGCGAATGGTCAGAGCCGCTGCTGAAGGCGCTGGATATTCCGCCGGATTTGTTCGTGCCGGTGGTTGAGCCTGGAACTGTGGTTGGAGCGGCCAGCGAGGGGATTCAAGAGGAGACTGGATTGGCCAAAGTTCCGGTGGTCGCGGTTGCGGGTCATGACACGGCGAGCGCATTTGTCGCCTTACCTGGAAATCGAAAAGGCTTCGCGATCATGAGTTCGGGAACATGGTCGCTGATGGGACTCGAGCTTGAGGCGCCGCGGCTGGGCGAGGACGCGCTGGCCGATGGTTTTTCGAACGAGATCGGCTATGCGGGGACCGTGCGTTTCTTGAAAAACATCTGCGGAATGTGGCTGGTCGAGGAGTGTCTTCGCAATTGGTCGCAGCAAGGTCGTGAATACGATTATGAGCAGATTGTCGCTCTAGCGGAGGCGGCTCCTGCTATGGTTTCGCTGATCGATCCGGACGCGGCGGAGTTTGCGGCTCCTGACGACATGATTGGGGGCATTCGAGATTTTTGCCGGAATTCGGGGCAAGTGGTTCCGGAAAGCGATGCGGCGATTATACGGTGCATCTTCGATAGTCTGGCGCTGAAATACCGGCATGTATTCAGAAAGCTAGAGGCCTATTCGCCTGAGGCGCTGCAGGGACTGTACATGCTCGGCGGGGGTGCTCGAAATCGCCTGCTGAATCAGCTGACGGCGGATGCGTTAGGGGAGTCGGTGATCACGGGACCCGCCGAGGCGACCGCGATTGGAAATATTGCAGTGCAGATGATTTCGCTGGGAGTGCTCGGAAATCTTGAGGAGGCTCGCGAAATTGTCGAAAATTCGTTTGCTTCCGAAGTATTCGAGCCCTCTGATGTCGGGCTCTTCGATGAGGCATCGCTTCGTTTCGAGGCTCTGTTGAGCAGCGAGGTGCCTGGTTGAAGGTCTTATTTGGACTTTCATGATTCAACCCACTGCCAAAGGTAAGCGTATCAAGTTCATGATGACTTGCTTGTGCGATGCGTTTTACGCGGATGTCGCTCAAGCGAGTTACGAAGTGCTCGAACATCTAGGCTGCGAGATCGAGGTGCCGGCCGGACAGACTTGCTGCGGACAGCCCGCTTTGAATTCGGGCGAATGGGAAAGCGCTCGCAAGGTCGTTCGCCACACGGTGAAGACGTTTGGCGGGGAGGAGCCCGTGGTTATTCCGTCTGGATCGTGCGCGGCGATGACGCGGCACGGAGCGATTCTAGGATTCGAGTCCGAGCCGGATTTGGATGAGGTTGAAGGGCTGGCTCGGAGATCGTGGGAACTCTGCGAATATATCGTTCAGGGATTAGGGATTGATTCGTGGCCGGGGCGATTCGACGGGAAAGTCGCCCTTCACCGCAGCTGTCACACGCGTGGGACGAAGGTCTATGAAAGCGCGGTCACGCTGCTTTCGTCGATCGAAGGGTTGGAGTTGGTCGAGGTCGGTGAGCTGGAGCAATGTTGCGGGTTTGGCGGAACGTTTTCTGTCAGCTTTCCTTATGTGTCTAAAAAAATGGGACAGTTGAAGGTTGAGCATTTGACGGAGAAGCGCCCGAACTATGTGGCGTCGCTGGACATGGCCTGCATGTTGCACTTCGGTGGGATGATGGATCGGCAAGGGGTGAAAACGCCGCGATTACATGTGTCGCAGATATTGAAAAAGGCTTTGGAGAATAGATAGGAACTGAGATGGCGAAGCTGGAACAGGCAATCGATAACCACGCGGCGAATCTGGATGAAGAGACGCGAGAGGCGGTTCGTCTTGCGTCCAAGGCGAAGACCGAAAAACGCGTGAATGCGCTTTGGACGGATTTCGATGATCCAAATGCGCTGCGAAAGTTGGCGAGTCAGGTGAGGCAGCATGCATTGGATAATCTGCCCGACTATCTAGAGCAAGCGGAGGCCGCTTTCCAGAAAAACGGCGTGCAGGTCCATTGGGCGGAGGATGGTGACCAGGCCAATGCGATTGTATTGGATATCATGCGACGCCGCGGCGCTAGTAAGGTCGTGAAGTCCAAGAGCATGGTTAGCGAGGAAACGGAGCTCGTTCCGTTCTTGGAGAAGCATGGCATGGAAGCGGTGGAGACGGACTTGGGCGAATACGTCGTGCAAATCGATGGGGATCACCCGAGCCATATCGTTACGCCGATTATCCACAAAAACCGTCGGCAAGTCGGTCGGAGCTTCGAGCGTGAAGGCTTGGGCGAATACACGGAGGATCCGCTGGAGCTGACTCGCATGGCCCGTCGACATCTGCGTCAGAAGTATTTAGATGCGGATGTGGGAATGACCGGAGCGAATTTCGTAGTGGCGGAGTCGGGACGCATCGTTTTGGTGACGAACGAGGGTAATGCTCGTTTCTCGATGGCGGCGACTAAAACCCATATCGCGATGGTGGGGATCGAGAAAATCATCCCGCGCGAGCAGGACGTGCCGTTGTTCTTGTCGCTGCTGGGGCGTTCGGCGACTGGGCAGCCGCTGACGGTCTACACGCAGTTTATCGGCGGACCGAAATCGGCTTCTCAGGAGGAGGGACCGGAAGAGATGCATCTCATTTTTCTCGATAACGGCCGGAGCGATATACTCGCCAGCAATTGCAAAGAGATCCTGCGATGCATCCGTTGCGGGGCCTGCATGAACGTGTGCCCGGTCTATCGCCAAACGAGCGGTCACGCCTATCGCAGCGTTTATCCGGGACCGGTAGGGGCGGTCTTGAGTCCGCTATTGAACAAGGCCGGCTTCCCTGATTTGGCGGATCTTCCCAAGGCGTCGAGTCTGTGCGGGGCTTGCCAGGAAGTTTGTCCGGTGGACATTCCTATTCCCGATCTGCTTTTGCGGCTGCGAAACAAGGGGAAACAGGAACATGCTCCGAAGACATCGATCAACACGCCGGGCCTCAGCTTCTGGGCGTTGGCGGCGACGCAGCCCGCGGCTTGGAAAACGGGGCTCAAGCTGGGCCATGCGATGAATGTCGTTCCACACGCGTTGTTGGATGTGAATCCGTCGGCGAAGTCTTGGCGGTCGACGCGGGAGCTTCCGCCGTTTCGCGGAGGCGATTTCAGGAGTTGGCTTAAAGCTCACGAAAAGAAAGGTGGGGCATCGTGAACGCGCGCGATCGCATATTGTCGAAAGTTCGAGCGGCGACCGATCCGTTGCCAGAGAAGACCGCGTTGCCAGACCTCGATGTCGTTGCGTCGATAGGGTCTCGAACGATGCCAGATGCGGGCGACGCCAACGCGGTTTGCGCGACCTTTGAAGAGGAGTGGACTAAGGTGGGCGGCATACTGGTCAATGACGAGTCGGAACTGATCGAGCTTCTGAAGTCATTGGATGCGGGGAAGGGCTATGCGGATCCTGCGTTAGCGCTTGAATCGCTGAAGGGCGCGTTTGAAGTCGACGACATTTTCGATCGCGAGCAGGTTGACACGTATTCGTTTTCAATTACACGCGCCACTGGAGCGGTTGGGGAAACAGGAACTATAATCTTAACGGATGGAGACACGCCGAATCGCTTGTCTGCATTGGCTCCCTGGATACACGTTGCGGTATTGAGCCGGGAGAATATAGAAGCGACATTGGGCGCGGCGATTCCAACTTTCGGTTCCGATCCGTCAGTAGTTTTGGTGACGGGACCGAGCAAGACCGCAGACATCGAAGGCATCCTCATCGAAGGAGTCCACGGACCGGGCGTTCAGATTTGCCTGCTTGTGTAGATAAAGGCGACCGCAACGTCGAGCGCTTGCTCCGGGGATCTTTACTTCAATGCAGGATGTTGAAAGCCCTCTCCATTGTTATAGAGATTGGGGAAGGAATTTTGGTTTGACCTTTTCGAAGAAATCGAAGGTTTACATGTAATCTGGAATGAAGAAAGCCACTAAGGTTAACATGCGCGATTTGGCTAAGCTTGCGGGTGTTTCCGTAATGACAGTGTCTTTGGCTTTGAGGAACAGCACTAAAGTCGGTGACGGCACTCGAAAGAGGATTAAGGATCTTGCCGCGAAGATGGGGTACCGAATAAATCCCTTGGTTTCCGCCCAGATGGCGAGTATTCGCGCAAAGAGGTTGATCAAGTATGAAGCGACGATCGGGTTGGTTATGAATACACCAGCGCAGGGATTGGGAATCGGAACTCAAAAAGTGATTGAAGGGGTGGTTGCGGCTTGTTCTGAGTCGGGATTTTCATGTGATATTTTTGATCTTTCTGATAGAGATTTCACACCTCAGCGATTAAATCGAATTTTGAAATCCCGTTGTATTCATGGCCTGATTCAGGCCCCCATGCAAAAGGATTTGAGCCAAATCGGCATCGATACTTCGAAAATCGTTTTCGTTAGCTGTAACCCTGGCACCTTGCCACAGACTTTTAATTGCGTGTGCCCTGACTATTACGGAGACATGGATATGCTGTTGCATAAGCTGCATCGCCATGGCTTTCGAAAGCTAGGTTTGATGTTGTCTCGTAAAATGGATCGTCTCACCAACCATTTGTGGGCCTCGCGTTTTCTAGCTTTCCAGCAAACTGAAAATCTAGAGAAGATACCTCCCTTAATGCCGAAGGATGTGCTCTCTTTTTCGAAGAAGCGTTTCCTGGACTGGCTTCATTCTTTTCAGCCTGATGTTTTGATTGTCTCCAATCAGGAGCTATTCGAAAAAGGTTTTTTTGATAGAGCAGGTCTGTTGATTCCAAAAGATATTGAAGTGGTGAAGGTGAATATCAACGATATCAAAAAGGGATTTAGCGGGATCAATATAATGTCGGAAGAGGTTGGAAGGAGCGCACTGAAGCTTTTGGCGCAGCTTATGTATCATAATGAATTCGGGAAACGGGATAAACCTATATCAGTTTTAGTTCCTGGACTTTGGGTTGACGGAGAAACGTGTCCTGCATTGATTTCCGAGAGGCTTTCTTGAACAACAAAAAGCGCCCCGAAAAGTTCGGAGCGCTTGCAATAGATTTCCTGGATTGTCGCGAATAAGCGGGAAAAGCCGATGGGTTGGGTTTTGCTACGAGTTCTGGTGATCGGTTCGATTAGAACTTGAAGGAATTCGACAGCATAATCGTCATGGGATTCGGAATACGAATTGTGGCGATTTGACCGTCTGGGTTGGTCTTTACCGGAATGTCGCCACTTTCGCCGATGAGATTACGGATATTCAATTGAATCTTCCAATCGACTTTCTCACCCCTGATCTTCCTCCCATAGGACATCCAAAGATCTCCACTAAAGAGACCGTCATCGAAGTAAGGCCTCGTTACATCTGGACCAGCAATATCATCTACGACTGAATAGAGGTAGCCGGTTGCCGCTTCATCTTCCCAGCGGATAGCGCCCCCAATGGAAGCGCCTGATAGTAGGCCTTCTGAAAACCCATAGCTCGTTACTCCTGTAATCCGCCACGTCCGTTGCTCATTGGAAACGGTGCCATCCAAGGCCTTGGCGGTACGAATGCCTACTACACCTGTGTTACCCCACTGGGCAAGCATTGGTCTTATCGCTTGAGTACCGGTTGCATCAAAAGGCAACTCGCCAATTCTGGAGGAAACTATAGCCGACGTATATTGCTGTTCGTAGAAAGCCATCAAATTGGCTGTATCGTTATTAGTCGTCTCCTGCTTGCTGATATTCGCCAGGATCCGCCAATTCGGCGTTGGGTTGTAGTTCAATTCTACTTCGAAACCCTCAGCAACACGATTTTGGGTAGAGGAGAGATTGGGAATGGGATCAATGACATAGGTATCCCAGATACCATCACCGTCCGTGTCCTCTTGGCGTCCGTTCAAGTTATCTCTCAAGTCTTGCGGGAGCGCAGCAATGGCCAAGGGATAAAAGTCATCATAGCTCTGGACCGGATAGCCTACCTGATTCTCAACCGTGTCGTCGAGCACTGCCTGCCAGGGTCGTTCCAGAACCAATTCAGAATCACGGTATGAATTGATGCGGCCGACTTGGAAACCGGCAATATTGGTACTCGGTCCCGCCGTTGCGAGATTCAAGCTGGTTTCAAACCAGTTCAGCTTGACGGTGAATTTGTCAAAACTAGCCAGGAATCCGTACTCTTCGGTTGTGCCGGTCGGTTGCCCAAAGATGCCTCCGTCAACTCTACCTCTCGGCTGAACCGGGTTGAAATTTTCGGATTCAGCGTAGTGGAATTGCAGATCCATTCCGCCGGGGAGTTCTCCCAATAGCGTTTCCGGGTAGCGGGCAATGATACTCCAGGTCGTGGTGTCTCCCGATTCATCAAGAGCGGGTGTTGAACTGAGACGGGTGAAGTCCGGGTTCCAGACTCCGAAGTTGGGATGGGCTATCCGGGAATCAAAGCCTACCTCGCTAGAGTTGGCTCGAACGAAACTTTGCACATCGTCTGTCCGGATACCATAGAGCCCGACGATGTGGTCATCGAAAAAGTAGCTTTGCCAGGCAAAGGCCGTCGCCTCGATATCGGTCTTTCCAATGTCTTCAGACTGAAGGTACTCCCTAACAATTACCTCTCCGGTTGATATCCGGCGCCCCGCACCAGCAGAACTGGTATCCGCATAGGCAGCTGTTATGGTGTCACCGTCTTGGGGGTGCGGAATGCTAATCTGACTTAGGCGGACATCATCGATGGAACTGAGCCCCCGCAAATCATCAGAGACAAAGGTGATCAAAGTTACCGGACGTCTAAAGTGAGCGATGGGGTCCGCTTGCAGCGCGGAAGCAATATCGAATTCGTTACTGGCCCAACCCATCCACCGTTGGGAACTATTCGTCTCCAAAGTGTAGTCGTTAAAGAGACCGGTAATTCGGTGCTTTCCGAGGTGCTTCATCCAGCCCTCATTCTCGGTTAGATCGAGCTCGCCAAATGCGGTAGCTCGAAAGGTTTCACGATCGGATTCCCCCAATCGCTTGGCTGGCGTACGCAAGCGGGTGTAGGCTCGACCCAAGTTCGGATTCACCTGACCATTCTGCGTGAATTCGTTTATGGAAACGTACACGTCGTAAGGACCGGTAGTGCTGGGCGCCTGCGCTTGCCCAGCGAACAAGAAGTCCTGTTTGAATCTGTAGTGTTGTTTATCGTACGCGATCTCGAT
>JAJFLS010000489.1 GCA_021772595.1 Opitutales bacterium | reverse complement strand
TCGCGGTCGATTATGAGTATGCTGGATTGAACAATAAAGAGGCGTCCATTGAGGTCGGCGTGGTTTACGCCCCACTGCCGGAGATCTTTGGCAAGAGGATCCGCGATATGGGGAGCGACAAAGATTCCCTGCGATTGTCTGCGTTTTTCTGGATCCGCGAACGTGGCCCGTTTCGGATGGGGTGTCCAATGGATGGGAAAGATGAATTTGCCTGGGGCTAGCTCGAGCCTCAGCTCCAGGCCGCCGCTACCGTTTTTGCCGACGCGAATAGGCAGAGTAGTCAGTCGTTCGCTATCGATGGCTTGCTCAAGAGCAGCTTGGATTTCTTCGTTGGTTTCGAAGGCGGGCACGTATAGGAGGCTGAGCGGGTTTATGTGACAATACCGATAGAATCAATCTACGTCACAATTATGATTTTACTGAAACAAAATGATTTACGAAGCAGTAAAACTAATGAAACCAATAAAATCAACTATTTACTAGGTAGAATAGGCTTCGCTGCCCTGAGAGGAGAATGTGGATTTCTCTAATGATTGGAAAGCGACTCTAGAAAGATTTACCATCTGAGGGCTATAGCGAAATTCGCAACTCATTCGTTGTCGCCCGGTTTGTCTTCGGCGACAGAGTCCTCGTAGTGATATTTGAATCGTGTGGCTTGTTTCGCCAACTTAAATTCTTCGATTCTTAGCGAGGTTCGAGGACCAACGAGAGTCGATTCGATTGTCACAGGAATTTCTTTGTCCAGATTCCGGGAAAAATACTGGAAATCATGAACCGCATTCATTGACATAGGTTGGTGGCGGCAGTTCGAGTCTAGTTCACTAATGTGAATTTCAGCGATCCTGCCAATGAACCGCCTGAAGATTCTTCCGAGCAATGAAAGCGTTGTATCCATTTGTCGCGCATGCGCGACATCCAAGCAAAGTCGGGCGTGCGGGAATTCTTCGAATAGCGTTTCGAGTTCCTCCACTGTGCGCCCCGTAGCCTTACGGCGATCCATGTTTTCTATCAGTAATTGCTTGCCGAAGCGTTTCCACAGGCTCGGTTGATAAATGACGTCAGGGTGTACCACAATATTCCATCCTCTATCGTAGACGTGTCCTAAAAGATCCACTACGTGGGCTTCGCTTTCATTAGAAAACGAACTCGGAGCATGGAAAGAAACATAATTAAAACGATCGACCGATAGGGATTCGAGGTCGTGAACCATTGGCTCTAGTTCCTCAAAGCGAAGAGCGGAAAGCTCTACGCTGTCGATGCTCTCACCGTGAAGCCAATCGATCGCTTTTCGATAGTCTCCTTTTTCGAGAGCTCCGGTTGAGAAGCCGATGTTGTCTGAGAGTCTATTAGAATCCGACATATTCAAGGCCTAGGTGGGCGATCGGGTCTTCCTCCTCCTCGCGGTTGAAGAACAGGAGCTTGAGGCCGCTGAAGAACGCTTTGCAATAGATGCAGGACTGTCAATGCATCTAGGTTGAGATCGATGAATTACGCGCTTCGCGCCCCGGAGAGGAGATCGTGCATGAGGCCTTGTTTGAGCAAGCGCAGCTTATCCAATTTATTTTTCTCCTTTGATAGATTTTCCGAAACTGCTGTAAAACGACTTTCTATTTGCAATTGCTCAGGCATAGATGGTGTCGGAAGTTTCAACGATCGAAGTGTAGATGATTGGATAGCTTCCATAACAGCCCCCTGCGAATGTCGAGCAAACCAATCCTTGACCCAAGATGCATAATTAAGCTGCCAACAGATTAAGTTTGGAATAACTTTGGAGCGATCAAAAGTCATGGACCAAAGGTGCTTAGACGAGAGGGCCTCTCCAATTTCAGCTGGAATCACACAGCATCGACCAACCGTTCCCATAATCGTAATCACAACGTCTTCTGGAAAAACAGCATAGCGGTTTAATTCCAGAAACTTTTGACGAGTCACGAAGCGTCGGAATCTAAAGACGAAGTTTTCGCAGAATATATTATCGATGCCAAGGAAAGGTATTCCGTTTTCTACTAACTCGTCTTTTAGAAGTGCACTCCCAAATGGGCCGCTTCTCATCGGGCAAGATGTGTTAGCCAAAAGTTCATCGATGGTGGGTGTTTTCCAATCATTCGGAACCCAACCCAGTGGGGATTGTTTGTAGAGGTGGGGGGCTTGTTCTTTTGTGGGGCGGAGTTGGCCTGCTTTTGCGGTGGATGCTGCGGGAGTGTTTTTATGGTCGCCGCGGTCGATTTCGGCTTGGGTCCAGACGCCTCGGGTGAAGAGGTCTAGCATGAGCCCGGCCTTGATCTGCTGCGTCTTCGTAATCAGCGCCTCCGTCTGCTCGATCGCTTCGTCCACCGTCGAAAGGATTTCCGCGATGCGGAGTTGTTGGGTGTTGTCTCCATTGCCTAATGGTACTCTGTACAGCCAGTCGCGGTTTATGCTCGGGACGCCAGTTGCTTCGTTGAGTTTGGATAAGTCAAAATTGGCTAGACTGTAATAGAGCCAACGAACGTCTACATTAGGCTTTGGTAGAACAGCGTAGGTTGTATCGACAGGCCAGAATGGTACGGTGACATACTGAGGGTTATTGAGAGATCCCTTCCGGGGCACGACTACGGCGGGAGTCGAATACAAAGCTCGATTTGCTCTGCCGTAGATGCCGCCTGTTCCGATGATCGGAATATCTCCATCCTCGTGGATAACCTCATTAGGAGATTTTCCATAGTGTATTTCGGCAACGTCTCTGAGTTTTCTAGACATACCCCAACTCCTTCAAAAACGTATTCAATTTATCCGTCGCCGCGTTTCGACTACGTTCGATATCTTTGGCGGTGGTGGCGTATTTGGCGTGGAGGTTTTCCAGATGGCTCAGAATAGCGCGTTGGTCGGCTCGAAGGTAGGCTTGGAAGATTTCGACCAAGTTCTGGTGTAGTCGATCGACAATGACGCGTTGGGCTTCTTGGCTATCGATCTTTTGGCGGGCTGCGGCGACGAGGTCTTCTTGCTTTTTCTCGGTGGCGCGGAGGTCGGCTTTGAGTTGTTTGACCTCATCTTCGAGAGCTTTGTGGCGGGCGAGCCGGGCTTCGCAGTTGGCTGCATGGTCGAAAGCGGTCTGGCCGTTGCGCATGCGTTGGCGGATGGCGTCGATGTATTCGGACTCGTGCCGAGCGGTGGCAGCGAGATCGAGGATGGTTTGACCGGATGAGAAGTTTGCTTCTTTGGCGGTCATGCCAGCGGTGACGGCGGCTTTTTTAATTCCTTTGGGCAGACGGTCCGCGACTTGGAGTTCAGTGAAAAGATCGGTGGCGAGGGATTTGAGTTCTTTGAGGGCCGTTTTCCAGGTAGCGTTGCGCTGCTTGAGATCATCCTTGAGGACCTTGACTTGGGCGCCAGGGAGGACGCCGGTGTCGTTGTCATCCCCATACTCCTCGTGGTCCGCTGCAGCGAAGAGAGCGGCAAGCTCAGCGATGCGGGCTCGTTTGATATCCATCTCTTCCAGTATTTCGGGGAACTGGCTTTGCAGGATGTCGGCATCGGGAATGAGTTCGGCCCCCCAGCCGCTGAAGGCGATGGATTTGAATTCGGGCTTGAAGGTGTCGAAGTAGCGGGCGAGTCCGCCGCGGATTTGGTGCTCGGAGAGCAGGGCTTGATCGGCGAGAGCGGATTGGATGGTGCCCAGCAGAGTCCTGCGCAACTCATAGACGTTGCCTTCTTGGCCATTCGTTGGAGCGAGAGCTTTGATGTGGGGGAGATGGCTCTGCCACCAGCTTTCGAGTAGCTTGAGAAAGCGCTGGTGAGCGGCGGCAATACTGGCATCGCCGTTGACGATGCCGGCGACTGCGCGGCGATCGGCAGCGTCGGAAGTGAAGTCGAGATAGGCGGAGTCGTTCGGGCGCGGCTGGAAAACGCGTGTGCGGAGTTCGGGGTAGTTGGACCAGAAGCGTTCGAGGGCATCGACCTCGCTGGTGGGGACGCCGCCGAGGAGGTGGGCGCGCACATCGTGCGGCTCGGGGGGCGGGGCGTTGTCGACGTAGCGGCGAATGTTGCAGTTGAAGTCTTCGGCGGTGATCTCGGTGTAGGGGACGCGACGGGCGTATCCAGGAATGGACTCGCTCTCGCCGCTCGTCAGGGAGCGGTACGCGTCCACGATGCGGGCGATGTCCTCGGCACGGAGGAAATTTTGGGCTTTGCCCTCGCGGTAGTCGCGGTCGGCATTGATGAAGACGGCGTGGTCGCGGGACTGGGCTCCTTGTTTATTGAATACAAGGACGCAGGCGGGTATGCCGGTGCCATAGAAAAGTCCGGCGGGCAGACCGATGATGGCTTCGAGCCATCCGCGATCCATAAAGTGGCGACGAGCTTCGCGCTCCTCGCCGCCACGGAAGAGAACGCCGTGGGGCATGACGGAGGCCAGCTTGCCGTTGCTCTTGAGTACGGCGATCATGTGCTGGACGAACATGAGGTCGGCCTTCTTGCCGCTTTCGGGCATGAAGGTGTGGAAGCGATCCTTGAACTTCATGTCGGTCTGGGAGAAGGGGGGATTGGCGATCACCCGGTCGAATCGTTTGAGTTCGCCCCCGATGTCGATGTGCTGCGGTTCTTTGATTGTGTCGCCTTGACGGATGTCGGCGGCGTTGATGCCGTGCAGGATCATGTTCATCTTGCAGATGGACCATGTGCCGCCATTGTCTTCCTGACCAAAGAGAGCCAGGTCACGCGGATCACCACCGGTTTCCTGAACGTACTGGTGGGATTGAATCAACATGCCGCCTGATCCTGCGGTGGGATCGTAGATTTCCATCCCCTCGGCCGGCTCGATAATTTGAACCATCAGGCGGACGACCTCGGCTGGCGTGTAGAATTCGCCCCCTTTCTTTCCGGCGGAGTCGGCAAAATACTTGATGAGGTACTCGTAGGCGGCTCCCATCAGATCGGGGAATTCGAAGTCGTCGTTGGAGAGGGGGAGTTGATCGAAGTGCTGAATGAACTCGACCAGAGTGCTGTCGGCCATCGTCTTTTGGCCGATCTTCCGGTTGAAGTTGATCCCTTTGAGCACGTCTTGCAGTGTGTTGGGGTTGGCGTCTTCGATGGATGCGAGGGCTTTGTTGAGGCCGGAGCCGACCG
>JAJFLS010000488.1 GCA_021772595.1 Opitutales bacterium | reverse complement strand
CTCCAAGATCGAGTAGGTGTCGCGCTCGCATGGATACGAAGTAATCCCATTCCGATGCGGTTGCCTCGCCTTGGACATGCTCATGGGCGAGGTCCATCATTTCTAGGGCCTTATCCTTTTCTCCTAGCATTAGGTAACCGTAGTGAAGCCAGGCCGAGTAGTGGCCGCAGATGTTCGGCTTTTGCCCTCGGGCGGCGCGCTCGGCGTCCTGGATATCGCGAGCGCGGATATTCGCGGACACGGTTCGATCCCACAGCCCTAGCGCCACGAATATGTGAGAGGTCATGTGCTGAGCGTGCGCCGCGTTGGGAGCGATGTCGGCGTAGGCATTGGCAGCTTCCATCCCGAGGGAGGCGTGTACCGGATCGTCGAAGGAGTGAATGATGTAGTGAGCAGCGCCGGGATGCCGTGGATTTCGTTTGAAGACCGGCATGATTTCGGAAGCCGCCCGCATATACGTGGTGAAATCCCGGGAGCCGTTCTCGATTCCCAGTATCGACAGGGCGTAGAAACTTCGCGCTTCATCGTCTCCTGGATAGGACTCGCTGAGCCGCTTCATTGCTCGCATATAGGCCGAGTCCCGAACGAGCTTTTTCAAATCGACCGCGGCCCCAGCCGCTCCTCCGGTACCGCAAACTTCTTGGGTCGAATCACTCGTGGGCAAGCCATCGTAGTCGAAGAGCGTTTCAACCGCTTCGAGATACATCTTCTCCCGCTGCGTGGGGGCTTTCGCGAGGCGTTCTTCGGGATTGGGCGCCAGTCGGTCGAGAATCTCGCGGGCGCTCTTGCAGTCAACGTTCCGCCAGAGCGGGTGATTATGGGTCATCGCTTCTCCCCAATAGGCCAAGGCGAAGTCCGGATCGATCGCCTGCGCCTCGCGAAAGGCTTCGGCTGCTTGCCTAAACTCGAAACTGTGAAGCAGGAGGACGCCCCGATAGAATGATTCCTGAGCCGCGTCCGCTCCTGAATTGGGAAACGCAACGGACCCAAGCCCTTCGACATCCGTTAGCCCATCGTCGCGGTCTGGATTGGGCGAGCGCTGTTCTCTTCCGCAACCGGTCGAAAGTAGCAGAACGGCGATGAGGGTGAGCGTGAATAACAATTTGGGAGTAAGCGTTTTCATAGATTGGAGTATTGAGATTGGTGATGCCCTTCGACTCGCTGCGCACGCTCAGGATCGATGAGGTGATGGGAAAATGGTGATGGGAAAATGGTGATTGGTGATGGGTATTTGGTTTTTGGTAATTGGAGATTGGAAGATTGGCGATGAGTGATGGGTGATGGGGAAATGGTGATTGGTGATGGGTGATCGGATACATTTTAAACCACTAATTCTTCGGACGACCCATGTATTCAGGATAGCGCTATTCCTGTCAGGGGAAAGCGACCCTTCCACCCCTGAGTGCCGACAACTTGGCAGCTTCCATGATTTCCATGGCGATTAGGTTGTTTTCAATGGAGGATAGGCTATTCGCTGGATCAAGCTCTCCACGGAGAACGGCAGAGAAATAATCAACGGCGCTGTTAAGAGGATTCTCTAGCGAGACGGCTTTCCGTTCCGCAGGAGGCTCGCGTCGTTCTAAACGAATGTCGTAACGTTCCCCATCGAGGGTGCGAATAATTCCAGAGCGACCATAGATATGGACGTCTTTACGCGGGAATGACCAATCCCAGGAAGCCTGGATGATTCCCTGAACATGCGGATACTCTAGGATGATGGTAGCGTTATCATCGGTTCGTTTATAGACATCTGGCTTGTTCGTTTGAAAAACGGCGGTAACTGCGATCGGGCGTTGATTGCCCATTATCCAGGTAATGATATTGCCGCCATAACAACCGAAATCTGCGGATGCTCCTCCCCCGTTGAGCTTTGGATCCGTCAACCACGAGAAGAACTCAGGCGGCACCCCAATCTCTGCCGGACCCGCGTGACCGAAGTGGCTCACGATTTTAGTAATTTCTCCCAGCTTATTCTCCTGGACCGCGAGACGATACGCTTCATGCAAACTCGAGTACCAGGTCGTTTCCAGATTGGTTAACACATAGGTCCCGTGCTTGGCGGCGAGCTCAGCCATCCGCTCGGCGCTGGCCTGGTCGACAGCCAGCGGTTTTTCAACAATCACATGAACACCACGCGGCGTGCAGGCTTCGACCACCTGCAAGTGATCATAAGTATTGGTAAACACCCATACAGCCTCCGGTTTTCGATCATCCAGGAAAGCAGGGAGATCGGTAACGAATAGTTTCGGATCAAGGTCGTAGCGCTCCTGATACTTTTTCACCACTTCCTGATTGGTCTCGTAGATACCGACGATCTCCAATGATGACTGATAATCGCTCCTCAGAAATCCATTCACATGGCCATGCGCAAGGCCAACGATCCCGATTTTGATGGGCTTTTCCCCTGCGGCGCTTGAAGCAGCGGTGAGAACAAAGAGAAACAAGAAACAGATGAAGGCCGGCCGATTCATTGAGGACATAGCTAACAAGTTGGTAAAATACAGCAATGTTAATACGGCATGGACGGGATCAAATCGGTAATTGGTAGTCGGTGATGGGTGATGGGTGATGGGTGGTGGGTGATGGGGAGATGGGAGATGGGGATCCGGCTACTCTCGCTAGCGAGATAGGCCGCGACAAGGTGAAGAAGTGTTGGGGGCGGAGGTGATCCGACGGCGCCTAAAAACCTACCGACCTAAACCCCTACAGTCTAAGCAACCTTCTCCCTGTGGTTGAATATCGATTATTTTCCTTCGCGACTTCGCGCGAGCCGGTTTTGAAGTTAGGATTTCGGATCTCGGATTTTCTGAAAGACGGAGGCGATCCGCTACGGAGCGATGTGAAATTTGGAATTGGGAATTGGGAATGTGGACGGAGCACAAGCGAAGATGTTGAAGAGTCGGGTAGCCGAGCAGTGGTAGACGAACTCAACGTCTATAGGACGGTGTGCCGCGGTGAGAAGAAATGAAGCGTCTCGGTTTGGAGGTATTGAGTGAACCAGTTCTTTTAGTATATAGCTCAAACTCAGGACAACGTGCTCCCGCCGCATAGAATAACCCGGACCTCAATCTTGAGAAGTCAAGGGATTCAAGCGTCAGCAAATAAACCGACTTATAGCATCGGTGATTTACGATAAGTGGTCCTAATCCTCCAGGTGAAATTTGCTATTGCAGTTAGGAAGGCCACAGACTAGCATTGTTTATACGCTTTCTTGCTGGAACTCCCTTTCCATTTCCTAATAGCATTTCCGATGGCTGATAGTAGCCTTTTAACTAATCCTAACGGCCTTGCAAAATCTGTAGGGCTGGTGTGCATTCTTGCGCTTGGTGTTGCTGTTGGAAACGAAGATTCATTAGGCAACTCGAAAAATTTCTGGTCCTTTCAACTGCCAGTCCAAACGCCTCCTGCTTCGGTAGTCTCCGTCGATTGGCCTAATAACGAAATCGACCTCTATATATTAGCGAACTTGGA
>JAJFLS010000487.1 GCA_021772595.1 Opitutales bacterium | reverse complement strand
TTGACCAACCAAAAACACCTATGAACACGCGAATCATTTTACGCTCCACTCTTTCGATCATCGGAGCGCTCGCGCTTTTAAACCTCAGCGCGCACGCCCAGTTCGATCCCGATCCAAGAATTTTCGACGCAGGCGCCAATGGAGCCGGGCCGAACAGCGGCAACAACAGCAATAACAATGGCAATCGCGGTCCATCCATTTCCACCGGCGGCATACCGATCGGTGGCGACATATCCGTTTTGGACGAATCAGGACTCCCGCCGCTGGGAACGATTCCCGGCGTCTCGGTAAACGGTCCCGGACTTAATATCCCGGTCAACATGCCCGGAATGCCTGGTGGCATGCAAGGCGGTATGTCCGGCGGCAGCAGCGGCGGCGGAGGCATGCCCATCCCAATGGGCGGCGGAGGCGGCGGCGGTCAACAAAGCCAAAGCAGCATGGGAATGCCCCCGATGGGCGGTCAAAGCGGCCAAGGAAGCCAAGGTCAAAGCAGTTCCGGTTCGCCCCCTCCAGGCGGCCAAAGCGGCGGCAGTCAAGGAAGCCAAAGCAACAACACCCCTCTGATCCCGATGCCGCCCTCGAATTCGGGTCAGCAAGGACAACAGGGCCAGCAAGGGCAACAAGGCCAAATGGGGTCCGAAGGAGAGCCAGGATCTGAAGGTTCCGAAGGTTCTCAAGGAGGAGAAGGCGGCTCCGAAGGTCAAGGAGGCCCTCAAGGACAAGGCGGCCAGGCTGGACAATCTGGAGGAGAATTCCCTCCCCCGCCACCTGATATCGTGTTAGGCGATTCCGGCGAGGAACTCGGTGGTGAGGTCGGCGACTTGACGGGTCACGATCCCAACGCTCAAACAGCGAGCAGCGGCGGAGAAGGAGGAGAAGGCGCACCAAGCAAATCTAAATCGGGCAAGAGCGCTGCTGGAGGCGCCCAGAGCGACAAGAAGGTCACCGAATCGGACGGACAGCAAGTCGGCGGCGGCGGGAGCCAAGGCTCCAACCGAGCCAAGGGTGTCGAAGAGGGCATTAAAACGTCTTCCAAGCTCTAGCTCAAGAATCCAACTTTCGAATAATCAACAGCCAATGTACCGTCGCCTGTTAGCCATTCTAGCGCTTGCTCTCATCGGATTCGCGGGAACCAGCTTCGCCCAATTCAAGCCCACCAAGGTGATCGTTTACCCGCTCGAAGCGGTGATCGACAGCGGCACCATGACGCACGGGCAATTCAGGAAGCGCTACCCCGGAATCAATGTGACCGATTTCGGACTGACCGACGAAGGCTGGTACATTCGCTACACCCACGAACGGCTCGTCTACATGTACGGTCCGAGCGAAGATCTTGAATACACTCGAGAATTGAAAGCGGTTCTCGAAGAAATTCGGCTTACCGCCGTGCTTAAGAATCCGAAACTCAGCTCGAGCAAAGTGGAAATCGTGCGCTTCGATTTCTCCTCAGCTATCAGCGACCTGCCGAAAAGCTAGGACGGGTCTCCCGCGTAGCCGCCGCTCCACTTCAGTTTTTGCCGGACGACATCGAAATGCGAATAGTCGATTTTCTGGGCGATCGGCAAGCTCTGCGATGAAAGCCGAATCTCGATCGGAGTGTCCTTGGTAGAGAGATTTCGCTGACCATCCACCGCCACCAGCAACGGCTCGTCCGGATAAGCGTTCTCAACCCGCAGCTCCACATTCTCAGGAAAGATGATCGATCGGTTGCTCAATGTATGCGGACAAATCGGGGTGAGAGAAATCACCCTTGAATCCGGATGAACTAACGGCCCGCCAGCCGACAAAGTGTATGCCGTCGAGCCAGTCGGCGTGCTGAATATCAATCCGTCGCAAACATACGTCGTAACGAATTCATCATTCGCGAACACGTTCAAGTGCACGATTTTGCTAACCGCGGGCGATTTTATAATCACGTCGTTAAGCGCCAGATCCTTGTGGTTCTCATGCGCGCTGCACTCCAATAGCCCGCGGCTGCGAATTTGGTATTCGCCTTCAAGCACGGAAGGGAAAAGCGATTCGATCTCCTCCGAAGTGTAGGTCGTCAAAAAGCCCAAGGTTCCTCGATTTACTCCAATGAGCGGCACCTGCCATTTCGTCGATTCCAAAGCTGCGCTCAGAAAAGTGCCGTCTCCGCCGACCACACAGCAGGCGTCCATCCCGTCTAGAAATCCATCTGGTACCGGAAACTCGGACGTTGCGCGGATCTCCACACCCAACTCTTCGGCAATCGCTCTCAAACGATCCACCACTTCGGAAGCTCCAGATTTTGTCTGATTCGTTACAAAAGCGAGTCGCTTGATAGAGGTTTTCTCAGGCACAGCGCCAAACCTCGCGCGACGATGAGGCGATTTCAACTTCGAAAGTCACTCCGAATTCCACTGAGCAATTTTTCAGTCGAAAATAAACATTCCCCCACGAAATTCACGAGCTTCGTGTGGTAGGGAGGACTGGCTCAGCCCTCCAAAAGTCTCATAAACACGGAGGACCGAGCCGGTCCTCCCTACCCGTTTCATTATCCACTCTCAGCCACTCACCGCAACCTTCGCCAGCCCCAGCAGAAACTCCACATTGCCATCCGCCCCTTTGATTGGCGATGGGACGCAACCAATCCGCTCGGCTCCCTCCAAATTCTCTAAAGCGAAACGCTCCACTTCGGCCAAGGCTCGAGCCCTTTCGGCTTCGTCTTTTATGACGCCGCGAAACTTGTCGGCAATCTGCTTACCCACTTCAAACTGCGGCTTCACAAGAGCCACTAAAATTCCGCCCGTCGCCAGAAACGGCCAAATCGCGGGCAAAATGGTTTTCAGTGAAATGAACGAAAGATCCATGACGATCCGCTCGTACGAATCACGCGGCAAATCGCCCTTCTCCAAATAGCGAGCATTCACCTTCTCCAGATTTTCAATACGAGGATCGTCGCGCAGCTTACCATGCAACTGACCTCTTCCCACATCGACGCAAGTGACGCTCGCCGCGCCCAACTGCAATGCGCAATCCGTGAAGCCTCCCGTCGAAGCGCCTACGTCGAGAACGTTCATATTTTCGAAATCGAGCGCGAATTCTTTGACGAATCCTTCCAGCTTCTCCCCGCCACGACTGACGAAACGTTTTCCCGCCTCCACGTATAGAGCGATTTCGTCGCTCACTTTCACGCCCGGCTTGTCGAGTCTTCGATCGCCTTCTCGGACTTTGCCCGTCATGATAAGCGCCTTGGCTTCGCTTCTGCTTGAAGCAAACCCACGCTGCACAACGAGCTCATCGAGTCGGATTTTAGCCATCGGGCAATTCCTTGAAAAAAATTTCCGCTTTCTGAATATCCTCTTGTATCCGATTTTTCAGGATATCAACGCTATCGAATTTCATTTCCGGACGAATAAAATCCAGCCATTCCACCCTCAATTGATCCCCATAGGAGTACGGGCATTCCTCAAGCAAATGAACCTCTAGCATCGGTTTATCCAGAGGGTTGACAGTCGGGCGAACGCCAAAATTCGCCACTCCGCGCAAACGCTCATCGCCGTCCGCCCGCGACGCTCGCACCGCGTAAACGCCAAACTTCGGAGCAAGATCCCCCTCGAACGGCATGTTCAACGTCGGCACTCCTATTGTTCTCCCCACCCGTTTTCCTTCGACAACCGTTCCGATCGATTCGTACGCATACCCGAGCAATCGATTCGCGTCATTGATCCTTCCCTCCAGCAGAGCGTGCCGTATCCGCGTACTACTGACTCGTTCGCCATCAACGTACAAACACTGTAAGGCATTCGCTCGAACATTTTCTTTGTCGGAGATCCTTCTCAGAAAATCCACATCGCCGAGTCGCCCTTTTCCAAATCGCCAATTCTCGCCCGTGTGGATGGACGCCAAGCCTGGAATCTTCTCCTTCAAAATCGCCACGAACTGCGACGAGTCTGTGGCCGCGAACGCTTTTGTGAACGGTTCCTCAATCACGAAATCAATGCGAAGCTTGTCGAGCTCCGCAAGTTTCACTTCCGAGTTCAGAATCATAGGAACTGGATTGTCCGGCTTGAACAAACGGCTCGGATGAGGCCAAAAGGTTAATGCTCCCGCGAGTCCATCTTCCTCGGCTGCGGCGCGAATCGCCGATTCCACGACTAGCCGATGCCCCCGGTGCACGCCATCGAACATGCCTATCGCAAGATGTACGGATCGGCCCGCTTCGGCGCGAAACGATTCCAGACTCTTGAAATGGATAGGGGTCGCCATCGGCTCGCTGCAGCTAGAGTATCGTGTTAGGCAATACTTCGCTCTTCTGTATCAATATACTGGAGATTTTTTCGTGGCTCGCTTCTTGAAACGCCTCTAGCTCAATCGAGTCTTTAATATTGAATCGGTCCGAGGCGGTTCGGCGCAACGAAGACAAATACCCACCGCAGTCGAGCTTCTCCCCGATGTCGTTCGCTAGCGATCGAACGTAGGTCCCCTTCGTGCAATCCAAACTGAAATCAACCTCCGGCGATTCGAAGCGCGTAAGGTCGAAGCGAGAGATTCTAATAAACCGAGGCTCGCGCTCGATCTCTTGTCCTTTCCGAGCGAGCTTGTAGAGCGGCTGCCCATTTATCTTTACCGCCGAAAACATTGGCGGCGTTTGATACTGGTCGCCGATAAAGGTATTCAGCGTCGCTTGCACATCGGCATCGGTCAGTTCGGGAACCGGCTTGGTTGTCATAACTTCGCCCTCTCCATCGTACGTGTTGGTAGTCGAGCCGAGCGTGATCGTGCCCTCGTAGACTTTGTCCAAGCTCATCAGGTATTGCGACAATTTGGTCGCCTTCCCCACGAGCAGGATGAGCAAACCAGTCGCCATCGGATCAAGCGTACCCGCATGTCCGATACGTTTCATTTTCAGCTTTCGACGCACGCGGTCCACAACATCATGCGATGTCAGCCCGGTCGGTTTGTCTATTAGCAAGATTCCCTCTAGATCTTTCTTCTCGTTCATTTTCGTATTACGCTTTCGATGAAGCCTCCTTCACGCGTTCCGCTAAAGCCTCAATGAGGCCTCTCTTCAATTCGTTCAATCGTAATCCGCTACTCACAGCCGCCGCGCACGCATGCCCGCCGCCGCCGAACTGAGCCGCAACTTGGTCAACTCTAAGCTCGCTTCGTTGCGCTCTTAAACTGCACTTCGTCGTACCCTTCCGCTCCTCCAGCAACATTCCGACCAAAACCCCATCCACTGATCGAGCGTAGTCGACGAAACCTTCCGTATCCGGATAGGCGGTACCGGTATCAACAAAATCCTTCTGTCTTATCTCGCCCACGCACACTTTTCCGTCACACTCAAACGCGAGCGATGCCAAAAAGCGTTCCAGCAATTTGAGACGCGGCAGGGTGTCGTTCTCGAAAAGATGCTCGGCGGCGGATTGAGGGGACGCCCCTCGGTCCACAAGCTCGCTGCAAATGGCGAACACTCGACTGCTGGTTGCCGCGTAGCTAAAACGGCCCGTATCCGTCACGATTCCCGTATACAGTGCCTGGGCGATTGAAGCGTCGAATTCCAAATCCAGATCCAGCGCGATTCCCGCCAGAATTTCGCAAGTCGCCGACGCGCCGGAATCGACCAGGTTCTCCTCGGCGAAATTCGTATTCGAAATATGATGATCGATGTTCGCGATTCGGCGATGCTTCTCAAGCGCAATCGACGTTTTCGGTCCCACGCGTCGCTCGTCCGCGCAATCCACATACACAATCGGAATTCCATCCAAGGCTTGCGGATCGATAATCTCGATCGAATCAGACCCGTCCAGATAACCCAGAGGCTTCGGCATTCGGTCCGCATTCACGGCAAACGCCTCGATTCCCATCAAGGTGAGCATGCCGGTAGCCGCGAGTTGCGAACCGATACAATCCCCATCCGGTCGGGCGTGCCCTATTACGCAAACACGCTGGCCGTTGAGATTATCCGCGAGCTCATTAAAGCGTGGCGTCAATTTTGGGAAATATTCGCTCAATCTTTCGCGTCGCTCCCGGTCGTATCGAAGGAATCGATAATCTGGTTAATGCGGTCTCCCTGCTCGATAGACACATCGTATTGAAAGCTCAATGCTGGCAGACGCTTTAGAACGATTCGCTTGCCAAGCTCGAAACGGACCTTGCTCGCGACTTGGTCAAGAAACCGCTGAGCGTGAACTCCGTCCCCATCTTGAACCAATGTCGAATAGAAGACTTTGGCATTGCTGTGATCCGGCGAAACATCGACTCCCGTTATCGTTATCGTAACAGTTTCCCGTTGATAGCGCGTATGAAGAATATCGCTTATCTCGCGTTTCAACAGCTCGGAAACTCTAATGTTTCGATTGCTCACAGGATAGTATTTCTAGGCTATCGATTTATAACTTCACTCATTCGGCGCAACGCGTCCCGCAGCGCAATTTCTCCAGCTGCGGAACCGCGACTTAAAGCTCTGGCCGAACTTCGTGAATCTCGTATATCTCGATTAAATCGCCTTCTTTGTAGTCGTTCGTATTTTCCAGGTGAATACCGCACTCGGTACCCGCGCGAACTTCCTTCGCGCTATCCTTCTCGCGACGCAGCGTATCGATCTTCCGTTCCGCGACCACCTTGCCGTTACGAATGAGACGAGCATGCTGATTTAGGACAACCCGGCCTTCGACGACCAAGCAACCCGCAACAGAACCGTTCGCAACCTGGAACACGGCTCGGACTTCCGCAGCGCCGATCTTGTTTTCGCGGTATTCCGGATCGAGCATTCCGACCATGTCCTCTCGGACCAAATCCAGCAGTTCGTAGATAATCTGGTGATTGGTGATTTTGACCGCATCGTGCTTGGCAAGCGCCTGCACGCCGTTCTCGGTCTTCACGTTAAATCCGATAATCTCCGCCCCGCCGGCGGCGGCCTTCTGCACGTCGCCTTTACTGATCGCGCCGATGTCAGCGCGAATCACGTCGAGCTGCACCTTCTCGCTCACGATTTCAGTCAACGCGTTTTTGATCGCCTCAACCGAACCGTAAACGTCGCCCTTGAGGATCAGTCGCAATGTCTTCTTCTGGGTCGCCGCAATCGCCGCGAAAAGCTTTTCCGGGGAAGTCGGCATACGTTCTTCCGCATCCGCTTTCTGGCCCGCTCTGACTTCGATGAAATTCTCTTCCGCTTCGCGCTTGGCCGTCTTTTCGTTCTTGGCCGCGTGAACGATCGCGCCGCAATCCGGAACTCCAGACCAGCCGATAATCCGAACGGGCGTCGAAGGAGGCGCCGCTATCATGGTTTTGCCATATTCGTTGAAAAGCGCCTTCACCTACGTGTAGAGCGGTCCGCATACCATAGCGACGCCTACATTGAGCGTG
>JAJFLS010000486.1 GCA_021772595.1 Opitutales bacterium | reverse complement strand
AAAAGCGTTGCGGCGCGTAGTTGGGAAAATGCGGAGCATAAAGACCGAGAGCCAGGAAGAAAGGCGCATCATGATTCTGCTTCAAAACATCGCAGGCCCAGTTAGTCCGAATAGTATCGGTGATCGATTGCTCTTTCTCGTTAGGAATCGGTCCGCCTTCCATGAAGGGGCGGCCGGACCATTTTTCATCGGTCTGATTGAACTTGCTATGTGGATACGGTTCGGGAAGCGGCGCTCCATGCTCCCAGCCATCCATGGGCCAACCGGATTTCTTTTGCTCGTCCGTCCGCACATAAAACTCATCCCAACCACGCAAGTCAACGCCTCCTGCGGGATGATGAAACAGCTTGCCGGTTCCGTAGACGCTGTAACCGCCTTCTTTGAAAGCGACCTGCAACGGACGGTATTCAGGGTGATCGTAGAAGTAAACGTGATCGCTGTAGCAGCCAGTCGTCGAGGCGTAGCGTCCCGTGAAGATGGCCGCCCGCGAGGGAGCGCAATAAATACCCGCCGTGTGGGCATTGGTGAACGTAACGCCCATCTTAGCGAGACGGTCCAGGTTGGGTGTCTTGCCCATTTTCGACCCGAGAGGCTCCGACCAATCGTTCATGTCGTCCACCGCAAAGAAGATGACATTGGGTTTCGCCGCAAAAAGTCCCGCTGCTCCAAAGGCAAACAGGAAAAGGGCAAGGAGATTTGAGCGTATCGAATTATTGGGCATGGTCTGTGTTAGTGACATGTTAGGTGATCGTATAATTTGTTCAATTTGTCAAATTTCCTGCCCCCAATGTATTGGGGATCCAGCGACGAAGGGGCGATGTTCAATTTGATTCAATCGAGGAATTAAATTTTCTAGAACCCATTGATTCGCTAATTTTCCTTCTTAGGCCGCTTGGACATCGGGATCGGCATTTCGGAGCGCCAAGCGGTATAGAGCGCTTGCAGCGACTTCACCTTCTCCGGGTGACGCTTTGCAAGGTCCGTCGCTTCGGAGGGATCGTTACCCAAGTCGTACAGTTCAAGATTCATTGCATCGCCCTTCAGCTTCCAATCGCCCTTGCGAACGGCCCACCCCGTTTTCGGATGGTCCGTATCCCAATAAAGCGCGTCGTGGTGAACAGTGGTTTTTCCTTCGATGAGAGGGAGAATGCTCTTGCCGTCAAAATCCTTCGCTTCGAAAGGGGTCTCGTTGAGAGCTTCCAAAACAGTTGGCAAAATATCAAAGGAAATGATCGGCGTATCAATGACACGGCCGCCCTTGAATCGAGCAGGCCAGCTAACGATCCAAGGCGTGCGGATTCCTCCTTCATAGACGCTTTGCTTAAAATCGCGCAGGTGTCCATTGTCGGCATCCATGGCAGATGCGCCGCCATTGTCGGTAAGGAAAAACAGAAGCGTATTGTCCCACACATTCTCCTGCTTCAACTTGTCGACCACCGCGCCGACACCACCATCAAGATGCTGGAGCATCGCCATAAGCGTGGCTCTGGTTTCCGAGAGGTGGGGGAATTTTTGATTATAGAAATCGATGTCTTCTTGCGGCGCTTGAGCGGGCGTGTGAACGGCGTTGTAGGCGAGGTAGAGAAAGAAGGGATTGTCCTTTTCCCGGTCGATAAAAGAAACAGCTTCTTCGCTGAGGCGAGTCGTGAGGTAGCCTTCGTATTCATCCTCTCCGAGGCGCTCTTTATTGCGATAGATAGCGGCGTAGTCGCCTTTGATGCCTTTGAGGTCGAAGTAGTCATGCGCTCCGCGTCCCATAAATTTGAAAGCTTCGTCGAAGCCACGATTTACGGCGTGCCACTTAAGCTCCGGATAATCGTCATCGAGTCCGAGATGCCATTTCCCGATCGCCATGCTTGTGTATTCTTCTGGCAAATACGAAGGAAACAGCTTCATCTTCGGATCGAAGCCGTTTCCACCCTCGCCCGCCGTGAATATGCCGATTCGATGTTGATAACGGCCCAGCATTAAGCCTGCTCTGGTTGGCGAGCAGACCGATCCGCTCGTGTAGGCCTGGGAAAAGAACACGCCTTCCCTAGCGAGGCTATCCATGTGCGGAGTGGAGACTTCTTCCGCGTGATCCGAATTGTAGCTAAAATCCGCATATCCCTGATCATCAGTAATGATAACAACAATATTCGGCGTTTGAGCGGTTGAAGATGCAATGCTCGTCGCCAATACGAACGCAGCTACAATTGCTTTTATGAGTAGTGTGATATTCATAATCAATTAGATTGGTTTTCTATGCTAAATTGGAATTAATATTATTGCAGACTCCACGCCGAATGCTCGGTGTCGCTACTTCGCCCCGCTTGGGGGGACGGCGTGGTTCGTAAAGAACAAGGATTTCATTCTTACTTCATCCTTCATAATTCATTCTAAACCACCCTTTCCCAGGAACGGTTCGGTTTTACTGCGAGGAGATTGCCGAAAAAAGCCATACCGATAGGGCTGCGAGGGTTGTGCATCATAAAGCGTGGGGATTTAGATCTGCAAGGCCTTCGTTTTCGAATCTTATTCGTCAATTTGCTAATCGGATATGTCGAACAATCAGAATCGGTAACGGTCTGTTTATCGAAAAGCCTGCAACGGTCATTACTCGCCCGCCAGTCGCAAACGTTCAATCCACAAGCGAGAAGTAAAAGGTCCAATATATCTAATTATCATGAACATTATTCGTAGGGGCTTCGCGACTTACTCAACATCCCTTCACAATCCAACCTCTAGGTCTCGATGAACCGGTAAATTAGGAAGCAATTGACCGTTACTCATCGCTTCTTTTACCCGTTATCCTAACGACAATCCATGACAAAAAAGTACCTCGCCATTCTATCAGCGTTCAGCTTCGCCTTCGTGTCGGTGGCGCAAGCGTCGACCTTCCCCTATATCGCCCTGATCACGGTGGGCGACATTGGCTCCGGCGATCCCGAAGGGCAGCTTTACAAATTCGCCCACAATATCGGCGAAACGAATAATCTCTATTCCGACAATCTAGAAAAAGTCGGTCGTCTCAAGACGGAATTTGCTCCTGTTGTTCAATCGAAACGTACTCGTAACGTATTCCAAAAGGAAATCCTCCAGTCTTATCGAGGCATTTCGGTATCCGGAACCGACACCAGCACGCTGACGGGAAAGGTCATGACCGGATATCAAGGATGGTTCAATTGCGAGGGAGACGGCGCCGGCCTCGGCTGGACCCATTGGGCGAGGGATAAGCGTAAACAATTCGGGCCCAACAATATTACGGTCGATTTCTGGCCAGACGTTTCCGAGTACGGTCAGGAGGAATTGTTCGATACGGGATTCCGTTTCGAAGATGGAAGCCCCGCAAAAGTATTCAGTTCACACACACGGCAAACCGTCATTCGTCACTTCGAATGGATGCGCGACTACGAGATCGATGGAGCCTTCATTCAACGCTTCGCCCACGGGCTAAGAAGCAAATCGATGCGAGGACACAAAGACACCGTTCTCTCTAACGCTCGCGAAGGCGCCAATCGAGCCGGACGCTCCTATGCCGTACTGTACGACCTAAGCGGACTTCCGAAAGGAGGCGCCAATTGGGTCCGAAAAGTTTGGAAGCGGCTCCGTAAAAAAATGGAGATCACTCAAGATCCCGCTTACCAACACCACGAAGGCAAACCCGTCGTCGCCGTTTGGGGCATCGGGTTCAATGACAAAACGAAACCCCGCAAGTACACGCTCGCCGAATGCCGCGCCCTCGTAGAGTTTCTCAAAAAAGACGGCTGCTCAGTCATGCTCGGCGTTCCCACTGGTTGGCAAACCTTGGATCGCGATTCGCTTCCGGATCCGGAATTCCACGACCTCATCAAGTTGGCCGATGTGGTCAGCCCTTGGACAGTTGGACGGTATAAGGACCCAGCCGGCGTCGCCCGTCATGCGGAAAAATACTGGAAACCCAACATCTCTTGGTGCGTCGAAAACGGCTTGGACTATCTCCCGGTAATTTTTCCCGGCTTCAGCTGGCACAATTTGAAGGGTGCCGAACTGGGAGCGATTCCACGACTGAAAGGACAATTCCTTTGGTCGCAAATCACAGCCGCAAAAAGAGCCGGAAGCGAAATGATCTACGTCGCCATGTTCGATGAGGTCGACGAAGGGACCGCCATTTTCAAGTGTACCGAAAATTTCCCTACGAGCGACGGCGTCCGTTTCCTCGACTACGAAGGCCTCCCCAGCGATTTCTATCTGCGACTCACCGGCGAAGCGGGTAAACTGCTTCGCGATGAGATCCCTGCGACCGACACCGTACCGCAATTTGGAAACTAGCAAATCCTACAACATGATATTACGCATTTTCATCGTTCTAGCCTCGATCACTTCAACGACACTTTTATTCAGCGACAACCCTCCCGCCTATTTCCCCGCGGACCCATCGTTCGCGGAGGACGCTGAATGGATGCGCGATCGGGTGGAAACGATGATGCAGACGAACCGAGGCAAGCTCCCGGATGGTCGGGTGGTTTTCTATGCCGATGCCCTCAGGCACTACAACCTGATCTTTACCCGAGGGTTCGGATACCTTTACGAGTATGCTGACGATCTCATCGCTCCCTCGGAAGCCAAAGGATTTCTGGAGTACCTATTATCGGGCCAGCGCCCTGACGGATGTATGCCGGACCGCGTAAATGCTGCCGGGCGGGCCATTTATAGTCCCGGTGGCGAAAACAACCCTATGGCGGACCACGCCCTAGACAACGGAGCCTTCCTTGCCAGCGCGGTATGTCGCTATGTTTCAAATACAAACGACTTCGAATTTTTCCGCGCCCATGAACCAGCCCTGCGCCGGGGAATGGATTTCACCAATCGCGCTTCCAACGGATTGGTATTCAATCCAAACGAGAACCCGCAATGCGTTTACGGATTTACAGACATCGTCAAGAAAACGGGCCACATCCTTTTCAGCTCTGTCCTCTACTACGACGCCTGTCTACAACTCGCGGAAG
>JAJFLS010000485.1 GCA_021772595.1 Opitutales bacterium | reverse complement strand
CTTCAGATCTCGATTTGTTTACCCGCATACGTGACCACCGAAGAGTCTATTTCAGATACACATGGATGGATTACGACTCGTTGGCTCCGGGAAGCCTCAGACTGGTTCCTCTTGAGGACCAGATAGCCGACTGGAAAGCCGATTACACGGGTATGCAGCGGGAAATGTTCTACGGAGATGTTCCGGATTTCGATGATGTTCTTACGGCTGTGAAAAGCTTCCAGGAAAGGTTCAATTCTTTTTGATACGGGGACACCGGTAGGTAAGGTAGGGCGAGAGCGTCTTGTGCTTTTTAACCGCAGAGTTCGCGAAGCGGAGATGGTGCAGCGATATCCCGCATACCTCCCCAACAATATCGATTTTTTGACATCGCTCCTATGTCGCTGGATCCTTCGCCTAGGCTCAGGGCAGGATCGCCCCGCTCAGCGGGACGGCAGGTTCGTCCGCTTGCATCCTACGGCTAGTAAACGATCAGAGAATGAAGGCTTAGGGTTATTGCCCTGCTTCAATCCTAGCCTCTTTCTTCAGACGAACCTGCCGCGACGAACTGTCTCGGCGTAGCTAGGCGAAGACGGAAGGAGCGATCCTGCCGCGACGAACTGTCTCGGCGTAGCTAGGCGAAGACAGAAGCGGATCTAGCGAGGTACGAGCGATTTCCCCCTATTCCCCCTGATCTGTTGGGTTGACGGCTATGGTCAGCGCCCCGTCCTACAGTTATAATTGTAGGTCAGTCGCGCTGAGGCGACTTCTCAATCTTGTAAACGCCCAAAACCGCCATTTTTCGGTTTTTCTCACTGTTCTGAGTGCTGGATTCTGACTGTCCGAATTTGTTTGGGCTGGATTCTGACTGTCCGAATTCAACTATCTCGCCCCGTTGTTGGGATGGTCCTTTCTATGCTCTTACGACGAAAGGCCTCTTCGGGTCTTTCGGGACAACACCCATAAATACTCCAAAAACTAGTCCTACTAGAACGCATATCAAACTAGCTGCTGGATTAATCTCAACAACCTACCATTATGAATTCACCCCCTATGCCTAAGAAATTATTGAAACGATCTAGGATGCTCGCGTCCTTGCTCGTTTTGTGCGCTCCCATGTGGGCGCAAGATGACGAAGAAGTCTACGAACTCTCTCCCTTCTCGGTTTCTTCCGAGGATACTGTTGGATACCTGGCTGGCAATACGCTCGCTGGAACGCGACTGAAGTCGCAGCTGAAGGATATCGCCAGCGCGGTACAAGTGGTCACCGAAGATTTTTTGGATGATACGGGCGCGACTGACTTTGGCGAGCTGCTTACTTATACTACAGGAACGGAAGCTTCTGGGGTATCCGGAAATTCTAGCTTCGGCGAGTTTGGCGGAGGAACGAATCGAATGGAACGCGCCCGCCGGGAACCGCAGTTGAACACGCGTGTACGCGGCATGAGTCGGGCGGATCTGACTCGGGATTATTTTGCGAGCGATATCGCCTTTGATCCTTACAACACTTCGGAGGTAACGATCAATCGTGGGCCGAATGCGTCGCTGTTCGGATTGGGCAGCCCGGGTGGCATTATCAACTCCGCCATAGACAAGGCCCAGACCCATCGGGATTTCGGAGAACTCAATCTTAAATGGGATGAGTTCGGAACTTTGCGGACCTCGCTAAATTACAATAAGGTTCTGATTGAAGACAAGTTAGCCCTTCGGGTGGCTTTCCTGGACTCCGATAAGAAGTACGAGCAGAATCAGGCATTCTATGATGAGGAACGCTATTTTCTCGCTGCGACCTGGCGTCCCTTGGAAAATACGATCATCAGGGCTAGTTACGAGGATGGCGATGCGTTCGGAAGTCGGCCAAACCTTGCCCCGCCAACGGACCGCATTAGCGGTTGGTTTGCCAATGGAAAACCGAGCTACAACCCAGTCACTCAAGAGTGGACCCTTAATGGAGCGCTCGTCACCGATGCGGATCACATAAACGCGCTCACGAGGGCAACGACGCAGCTGGCCTCTCAAACAGCCAATGGCAATGCGGTGTCGGTCTTCGATGATCCTAACAGCCCGATTGCAGGCAGTATGGGCGGTTATGCCGCGATGCAGGCGGGTATCCGCGCCGACGCGGCTGGAAGAACCGAAGACGCCTTTCCTGTATTGGGAACCACATTCATGAGAATGTGGGCTAGGGAGAGGAATCAGTATCCCTTGGATCCCAATTATATTGTCGGAGCTCGACCTGAAATTCCTACTTCGCACTTGGGCTTTTATCAGAATCCATCGATCACGGATCGAAACGTAATCGATTACCGCTCGAATAGTCTTACGGGAGCCACCTCTATCCACGAGCAGAGCTTCAATGCCGAGAATTTCTCGATCGAGAAAACATGGCTGGATAATAAAGTAGGTGTCGAACTTTCCTACTCCGATCAATATTGGCGGGCTAACCTTTCGGAGGCTACCTCCGCCTCAAGCGCCAATACCTTGAATATCGATATCAATACGGTCCTGATGGATGGATCGCCGAATCCCCATTATGGTCGGCCCTTTATTGGCGGACGCGGCTATACTCAGAGCACCGTAAGGCACCGGGAAGCCTTTCAAACGATTGGCTTCGCCAATTACGATTTCGAAGAGGAAATGGGCGACGGCTGGATGAAGCATCTTGGTAGGCACACCTTGACGGCTGTCGTTCAGGATCAGAAATCTTCCAACATGGCCCCTAACCGCATGTATGCGAAAGCCAGTAACAACTTTAGCGTTAATATAGCTAGAGGAGGCCCTGGTCTCGAT
>JAJFLS010000484.1 GCA_021772595.1 Opitutales bacterium | reverse complement strand
GTTAGATATGTCCAATTCTTTGCCGATCTCCTTATGGCTCATCCCATAGACTTTCGCCAAGGTAAACACCTGGCGACAGCGCTCGGGCAGCTTCTGGATCGCTTTCGTCAGCAACTCGCGTTCGTGATTTCGCGCAACCGTTTCTTCGATTTGCTCGGAATCATCCAGAACCTCGAGCGCCTCGTCGTCCCACATGGAACCACAGGCCGTAAGCTTGTTTCTGCGAACGCGATCGATGGCCAAATTTCGAGCCACCGCATAAAAGAAGGCTTTGGGCGCTTTAAGCGGCTTCTTACGATTCTCCTTCAAGACACGCAACAGAGCCTCCTGCACGATATCGTCCACTTCGATTTCATTGCGGTAGCGACTTCTCAGCCAACCACGCAACATTGGCTCGTGAAGAGCGAGATTCTCAGTGTACCAATTGGCCTGATCTGAATATTCCGGGGGCATCGCTTGTAGCTTGGGTTTAGGGTAATAACTATACGTGACAAGGAAGTCGATGGTTAACGAGTCCGCATTCGAGGCATTTCTCAGGTCTACTTTGTTAGATGAAGGGTTTGTCGAAAGTAGCACAGGCTTCTAGCCTGTTTCTTCACAGGCAAGATGCCTGTGCTACACTTGATTGAGATGATTTGTCGCTCAATTAGCATCGGGCTGTTCTTGCTTTTTGATGAGATACACTCCTGATTTTTGATGTTTCACCGCAATAAATGGCGAGCCTTTGAGCATCAGATTGAAGGCTTCGCTCGGCGTATACTCTCCCTTTATCGCCCGAGTCCTCAACCCCTTCACGACGTCCGCTGAAAACACGATGTCCACCCGACCCTGACGAGCAGCTTGCTTGAGAGTGCGTGCCGCATTGCCCTCGGCCAGCTTGAAACTCTTTTTTACATCCTCCCGCTCCTCTGCAAAGGAAGAAACCACCAGCGACAAAGCTGCCCACACAGGCAAACCCCGCCGCAAAAACCGCCGACGACTCAATTCCATTTTCAAAACCTAATCTCATCCTCTGCCATGAATACGTATTCTCCCGAGAACCCCTCTCCCTACTGAAACGAACAGCCCCCACCACATTAACTAGAGGTTTTTTCAAAAAAGTCCGATCCAACCAGGGAAACACGCCCCGACATGCCGCGAATCTCATGTAGCTCAGTGTCTAAGAGGGTGTCCAACAAATGCAATATGACGCATTATTCATCCGGGACGGCGCCCGGACGCTACCCAATGCTCGAGCTTCGCTCGAGAAAAAGGTAGTGCTCGGGCGCCGTCCCGAGCCTTCATGGCATTTATTAGACACTCTCTTAGTTCAGAATAGTACCGCACGCGAAAATGGCGGCCTCGGCGCTATCGTTTTCGCACGTCAATTTGGCTCTATCAACGTAGGTTTCGGCAGGCGTATGGGATCGGGAAGTCGCCCGTTTAATGGGAGGTCTTCACCCAGTTCGACGCGTAATGCGTCGAGAGCGTCTCGCAGTTCATCGCGCTTCCGTTTATACTCAGGGCGGTCGACGAGGTTGTTTAACTGGTAGGGGTCCTTTTTCAAATCGTAGAGAATCCAATCACCTGCCATGTGAAAAGCGTAGACCCAATCCTTCGTTCGGATTCCCCGCCAGTCGCAGCCGGGGCCACCTCCGTTGTGGGTGTTGAAGAGAAAGGCTGAATCGCGTTTCTCAACGTCCTTGTCCTGGAACAGAGCCGATTGATCAATTCCTTGAACCTTGTCCGGAATGCTAGCGCCGCAAAGACCGAGCAGAGTAGGCATCAAGTCCACAGAGGAAACAATCCAGTCCCGCTTTTGCCCCGCCTTGATCTTGCCGGGTTGGCGAATGATGAAAGGTACGTTGATCGATTCCTCCCAGGGGCGCTGCTTCAACCGGTGCCCCTGCGAGCCAAGCATGTCTCCATGGTCAGAAGTGAAAACCAGAATCGTGTTGTCCCTCAGCCCAGCGCGATCGAGTTCCGCAGTGATGCGGCCAACGCATTCGTCGAGACTGGTGACCATTGCATCATAGTGAAGCAATTGATCCGCGTCTTTCTCATTGCGGGGCGGAACATTCGGACGTTCTTTAAGCGCGCGGCCTTCGTATTGGTTCACGAAACGCTCGGGCGCCTTGTAGGGATTGTGTGGCGGCCCATAGGAGACTGTCAGAAAGAAGGGATGGTCGCGATGCTTTCGAATATACTCAATCGCCACATCGGTTTGAACGTCAGGCTCCCAACCATCTACGGCGACTGCTTCGGTCTCATCGTTGATCCAGTACTGCGGATTGAAATGATCGTGAGAACAATTGCGAACCGCCCAGAAAAGCCAATTGCGCCGATCTTCTTTTGCAACCGGGTTGTCGCGATGGCCCGCCAAGTGCCATTTCCCGATGTAGCCTGTATGATAGCCGGCTTGCTTCATCTGATCAGCGATCGTGATCTCGGAATTGGGCAGTTTGATGTCGTTATGCACCACCCCGGTTGCGTGGCCATAGCGTCCGGTCATTAGCTGCCCGCGATAGGGAGTGCAAACCGGCGAAGCCGCGATCATATTTTTGACGACTAAACCCTCGCTAGCTAGTTTGTCCAGATGAGGCGTAATCACTTGCGAGTTGCCCATGCATCCCAGGTCGTGCGCGCGCATCTGGTCCGCAAAAAGGAAGACTACGTTTGGTCTGGAATTTCGATCTGCGCCGAGAAGGGCAGAGGTCGTGGCGGTCGCGGTGATACCGGCTGCTGCTGCCTTGAAAAAGTCTCGTCGTTTCATAGTTTATGACTTATCGATACCGGATACCGTTGTCTAGAGCGATTTCTCGATAGGAGAGAAGGAGCAAAGAGATTCTTTTTGCCGCTCTGCTTTATACAAAGACGAGGTCATTACACTAGATGAGGGCAAAATGATCCAATCCAGTTTAGAAGTTTACGCGCCCCTGCGTGATGATTCCTTAAGGAACAAAAAGGCCGTTGAAAATCGCGTGCAAAGTTTTTCCCAAGTGGTTGCATCCAATAAAATCATTGAGCATAAGCTCTGAGCAACAGAAAGAAACAATCATTACAAGAAGCCACGTATTGCCAAACCGAGAAAACCTGTAAATCATGCAGATAGAGCGCCGTAAAAACAGTCCTTCTTTGCGAGTCCCTCAATACAATGTTGGCGAAGACGAGAAAACGAAAAACCAAAATGAAAACCGTAGTGATCACAGGAGCAAATCGAGGCTTGGGCTTGGAATTCGCAAAACAGTACCATGCCGATAACTGGAACGTGATCGCCTGTTGCCGAGACCCTGAAGCAGCGGCAGAACTAGCGAAAGCGGGTGTCCTGGTTCGCAAATTGGATCTACTCGATTTTGAAGCCATCGATGCGTTTGCCGATTCACTCGCGGGGAATCCCATCGACCTGCTGATCAATAATGCCGCTATTCACGACAAGAGTAAGGTCGAAGGCTTTTCGGGTATAGAAGCGGAACGGTGGATCGATGGATTCAAAGTGAATGCCATCGCCCCAGTTCTTCTAACGAAAGCCTTACTCGAAAATCTTTCCGCCGCCGACAAGCCAGTCGCTGCCACCATTGGCAGTCAACAGGGATGCCTGACTCTGTACGAGAATGGAGGCGTCTATCTTTACCGCACAAGCAAAGCAGCCGCCCATTCAGCCGCGGTCATTCTGGCTAACGATTTAAGGAGTCATGACATCCCCTATGTTTGCCTCCGCCCGGGGCATACAAAAACGGAAATGGGCGGTAGCGATGCGCCTTATGAAATCGAAGACTCCGTGCGTTTAATGCGCCAAGTACTGGCCAGAGTGGACATGGCCAACACTGGTCGCTTCCTGGATCGAAGCGGAGCACTCATCCCCTGGAGCATGGAAAAAGATTTGAATGAATAAGCACAAACAAGCGGGGTACGAATCATGACAAAGGAAATCAGAGCCGGCATCATTGGCTTGGGCCAAATGGGATCGCCGGTTGCCGGCAGGCTTTTAGAGCAAGGCATTCTGCTAACGGCCTACGACATCGACGCGTCAGCCTTGCAGCGCATCGTGGACAAAGGCGCCGCAGCGGCTGCCTCTCCCGCCCAAGTTGCCAACCAATGCGATATACTCCTTACCGTGCTTCCCAATGGCCCGCATGTCGAATCCGTAGCGAGCGGCGACCAAGGCATTCTCGCATCGGGAAATAGAGAACTGATGTGGCTGGAAATGAGCACCATCGACCCTCAAGTTACGAAAGGGCTGTCCGCAAAGTGCGAGAATAAATGTATTCAAATTCTAGATGCAGCCATCGGTGGCCTCACCGTGGATGCCGAAGCCGGGAAACTCCTTTTCATGGTGGGCGGCTCGCCGGAGAATTTCGAAAAAGCCAGCTCCTTTCTCGCCCACCTGGGTCGATGCGTTCACTGCGGCCCCACCAGCGCAGGCGTGACCATGAAGTTGATCAACAACCAACTGGCAGGCGTAACTCTGGCGGCAACGATCGAGGCCTTGCTGATGGGACGCAAAGCCGGACTGCGCTTCGCCGACATGCAGGAGATTCTATCCGGCACGGCCGCAAACAATGCCCACCTACACCGCGCCATTCCCGAGCGGATCATCAAACGAAATTTCGACAACGGCTTTGGCATGAACCTCATGGTCAAAGACGCCGGACTGGCCTTGGACCTAGCTGAAAGATTGGGCGCTCCCCAAAAGCTGGGTACATTAGTTCAAGGCCTGCGTCAGCACGCTCTCGACCAAGATTGGGGCAACAAGGACACCACAATCATTGCGAAGGTTTTGGAGGAGTTTGCCGGAACCGACCTGGCCTTCGAGGAATAGGTTTAGGAAAAAATTCGCATTCAGGTAGGGCAACGACCTAGTCCCCACTCCCTAAAACGCGTTCTCCTCAATCAGATCAGTCTGCGTCCGCCAGAGCTTGGCGTAATGCCCGTCCCTTCCGATCAACTCTTCGTGCGAGCCCTTTTCCACGATGCACCCTTGGTCGAGTACCACGATCTGGTCCGCTTGCCGCACTGTCGATAGACGATGGGCTATCACGAGAGTCGTGCGCTGCTTGACCAGATTGTCCACCGCCAGTTGGATCTTCGCTTCCGTGAGCGTATCGACGCTCGATGTCGCTTCGTCGAGAATCACCAGCGGCGGATTTCTCAGGATAACGCGGGCGATTGTCAGCCGCTGCTTTTCCCCCATGCTGAGCCGGATGCCGCGCTCGCCGATTCGCGTGTCCATGCCGTCAGGAAGATTGGATACGAAATCCCACGCGCTGGCGCCTTTCAGAGCTTCCACCAGCTCGTCCTCGGTCGCTTCCTGTTTGGCCAAAACCAGGTTGTCCTTAACCGTCCCGTCAAAAAGAAACGGATCCTGGGCTACCACGCCAATGTGCATTCGCAAGCTCATCAAATCCAAGTCCCGCACATCCACGCCGTTTATCGCGACAGAACCAGTAGTCACGTCGTAATACCGCTGCAAAAGATTCGCTACAGTCGATTTCCCCGCGCCGGTATGGCCTACCAGGGCAGTCACCTTGCCTTCGACTAGATTCAAAGAGAAATCCGAAAGCAGCTGGTCCCTCCCTTGATAGCTGAACCCCACGGATCCGAACTCCACTCTCAGCAATCCTTCCGGAAATGGCTTTGGTGTATCCGGACTCTTGATATCGACCGCGTAATCCAGCATCTCGAAAACGCGCTCTCCAGAAGCCTTACCCGTCGCGATCAAGTTATTGAGCCCGTTCAACTGGCTCAACGGCATGTACAGCATCGAGCAATATATGAAGAACATCAAGAAGTCGCCCGCCTGGAATCGTTCCGGCTCGGTTGAGAAAAGATAGCCGCCATAGCCTACCACCGCGACCCCTCCCATGCTCACTACGAAATTCGTAGCCGGCCCGTGAATCGACCAGCGGAACATCGACTTCAGCGTAAGATCGTGAAGCTCGATCGATCGGTCCTTGAAGCGCTTCTTTTCCTGATCCTTCAGAGCGAAGGAGTTGATCAAACGATTCCCCTGGATGTCCTCGATCAAGAGCGAATTCAAATCACCTGCCGACGCTCGAACTTTTCTCCAATTCCTCGCCTGAGCCTTAAAATGGAAACGTGCCATCACGATCATGATCGGTATCGGCAGAATCATCAGCGTCGCCAGCGTCGGTTCGAAATAGTAGAGCGTCCCAGTCACGCCGATGATCGTCAGCAACGCTGTGCTCCCTTGCTCTGTCCCGTCTAGAATAACGCGTTCAACATTCTGTACGTCTTCAATGACCCGCGACGCAATATCACCCGATTTGCGATTGTCGAAGTAGCCGATCGGCAGTTCCATGAGCTTGTCATGCAGGTCCCGCCGAATATCGATAAGCACTTTCTGCTCCAATGTATTATTCACTCGGATACGAAGTGAATTGAAAATCTCTCTAAAAAAGTAACAGCCGACGATCGCGAGAACCGACCACAAAAGCAGCCTCATGTCTTTTTCCGGCAGGATATCATTCACGATATGCCGCGTCACCAGCGGGATCGCCATTACGAAAAGCGTGCTCGAAATCGCCAGCCCGATCGTCAGCCAGAACATCGCCTTGTAGCGGAAAAGATAGCTAGAAACTCTCCAAATGGTCTTCATTACTAGGCTAAAACGTGCCTTGAAGGAAAAACATGACAAGCCAATACGCTATTGGTTCATTAAGGGCTCGCTAAATGTAGAAGCCTGCTTGCAGGCGATACCCCCAACGATTGACGAGCGAAGCAAATCGCCTGCAAGCAGGCTCCTACCGGTACAAGAAGCTCACCTTGCAGTGGAATGACTGCGTCGTTCCGATTCCCCTATCGACTTCCCTGCGGGCTTTGTCCAATTTCCGCAGCCAAACGACTCGTAGATGGAAGCAAATGCCGCAGACTGGAATACTCTCGAACGACTGAGAACCGAATTCCTCAACGCAAAAGGAGCCACCGGTGTCTATTGGAAATCCTCCAGTGACCTCGCCCAGTATCATCGCTTTTTCGCCGCACGTATTGGCTGGAAGTGGGACGACGCCATCGAACAAGCCAAGCAGGCAGGATGGCAACTGCGATCCGCCCGCCTTTTCGACTGGGGATGCGGCTCCGGCATCGCAACGCTTCGACTTCTCGACGCGGTCGATTCGGAAGCTCTCGAAGAGGTTTTCCTTTGGGATCACTCGACGCTCGCCTGCGAGTTCGCTAGAAACGCAATCGCGGCCCGCTATCCGAACCTCAAAGTCTCAATCGCCAATCCCAGCTCGATCGCTTCGCTCGAAGACACGCTTTTCCTAGCGAGCCATGTTCTCAACGAGTTGACCCTAAACGATCGCGATAGTCTCGCAGGATTCGTCCGCAGCGCTTCGCAGATCTTCTGGGTCGAGCCCGGAAGCTCCCAAAGCAGCCGATTGCTCACCGAGCAGCGCGATCGGCTGCTTGGCGAATTCTCGCCCGTGGCGCCGTGCGTCGGCTCCCAGAGCTGCCCCATGCATCGCGAAGAAAACGCGCGCCACTGGTGCCATTTTTTCGCAAAACCACCCGTCGAAGCGTTCACCGATGGAGACTGGGCCCGCTTCGGCCAAATCATGGAGATCGATCTTCGCAGCCTGCCCTACAGCTTTCTCGTATTGGATGCCAAACGCCACGAACCGGCTCGCTCGCTAGATGGCAAATCACGCGTATTGGGCAGGCCCCGACAGTATAAAGGCTTCTCCCGAATTTTCTCTTGCGACCACAACGGTCTCAACGATTACGAACTCCAGAAACGCGACGACAAGACGCTTTGGAAAATCATCAAGAAAGGGAAAAGCGGAACCCTCTACGAATGGACTGAAACCGTCTCCGGCCGCATCCGCTCCGGAAAGCCCGCGGAACAAGAAGAATCGTAGGGTCGGCGCTTGCGCCGCACCGATTGGTAGGGCTCGACTGCCAGGCGGGCCCTACCTTTTGAAATCAACATACTGGAAGTCTCGCAGGAAAAACAGTCTCCAAAAAAATTTCCTGCAACTCTTCCCCCAACTCTCGTGTATAAGCATGTACAACCTCACCATGCCAATGAAAAAGAGTAAGACTCTCCTGCCCGCCATCGCGCTCTTCGCGCTGCTCCCCGCCTTATCTTTTGGCGCGTCGAAAATTGTCCGCTCCATCGAGCAAACCATCGATCTTGATGGGATTTCCAAAATCATAGTTTCCGTCCAGGGCGGCTACATCAACATAGAGGGAGAAGATCGGCCCGATGCTCATTTAGTCGTCGAGCAAGTATTTCAACGCGCGTCGGAAAGCGAGGCGGACGACATGGAAGAAGATATCGAGCAGACTATAGAAACCCGCGGCGACGTCCTGTATATAGAATTCAAGTACGATCGATCGAACAGCGTCTGGTCGTTCTTTCGGAAAAAGCCGACAGTGAATTTCAACGTAGTAATCGCCACCGCACGTTCGGTCGACGTAGACCTAAACACATCCGGCGGCCACATTGAAGTCACAGGCATCGACGGCGAGGTGGAAGCCCAAACATCAGGAGGCCATCTGGAGTTTCAGGAAATCAACGGCCCCGTCCATGCTCACACCAGTGGCGGATCCGTCGAAGCATCCGACATCAACGGTGACGTGGATCTCTCCACTTCCGGCGGGCGGGTCTCGGTCGAGGCGATCGCCGGACAATCAAAACTTCGCACTTCAGGAGGAGGGATCTGGGCCAACGGACTCAATGGACCGCTTGACGCGAAAACATCCGGCGGAGGAATTACTGCTAGCTTTCCAAGAGGCATCGACGCCGACACCAGATTGAAAACCTCAGGAGGAAGCATTACCGCAAAACTTCCGCGCAACGAGAGTTTCTACCTCAGCGCTCACACGAGCGGAGGCGGAGTCCGTACCGAATTTCCGATTACGATGAAAGGCGAACTCAAACGCAGTCACGCTGAAGGAAAAGTTAATGGAGGAGGACCGACGCTGGAGCTTCATACGTCCGGCGGGAGCATAAGCGTCAGACATCTATAGAGAGAATTTTCAAGAGTTTCACTTGGGAAGTTTGGAGGGAAACTAGTCCAAGAGGGAAAACAAAGGGGGAAGATCCGCGTCGTGGGGGCGCGGATCTTTTTTTGTTGCATCCGGCTTGCCAGATCGGCGCGTTCGAGCGGATAACCTCTCCCTTGACGCCCGACGAAAACAACACCCTCGAAATTCTGTACCAGGATGATCACTACGTAGCGATCAACAAACCCCCTTCCCTGCTCGTTCATCGAACGGACATCGACGCGAGAGAGACACGCTTCGCCATCCAACTGCTTCGCGACCAACTGGAACGCCGCGTCTATCCAGTCCATCGCCTCGACAAGCCCACCTCTGGCGTGTTGCTTTTCGCCTTAGACGACGAATCGCTCGCCTAGATGAAACGGTGTTTCGAAGAACGTAGCTTTTCGAAACGCTACGAAGCTATCACCCGCGGATACACGCCCGATTCTGGAGCGATTGACCACCCCTTGCGAAAACTCCTCGATCGCGGCCCCAAATCGAAAAGCGACGAGGCCCAGGAAGCCACCACACGCTTTCAAACCCTGGCGCGCGTGGAGCTGCCCTTCCCATCCGGACGATACGAAACGACACGCTATTCCCACGTGGAGCTCTTTCCGGAAACCGGTCGCCGCCATCAACTGCGCCGGCATCTGCAGCATATCGATTGCCCCATCATCGGCGACACCCGGCATGGTGACACCCATCAGAACAAGGCCTTTCGAGATCACTTCGGATTCCTACGATTGTTTCTTCACGCCACGCACCTCTCTTTCGAGCATCCGATCACTCGCGAGCCGATCGCCATCGACGCTCCGCTCTGGCCCGATTTCCAACGAGCGCTGGAAGTAACTACACTGCTCCAATGCTAATTGCTCGCCCTATCCCTTTAGATCCTCAATCCTGATCGCGAGCCCATGAAATGGCACATTACAACCATCGGTCTGGACGCGGACGACACGCTTTGGCACAACGAGAATCTCTTCGAGGACCACCATCAGAAATACTGCGAACTGCTTTCTGAATACCACGATTCGAAAACCGTCGAAAGCGTCCTCTACGAAACGGAGATGCGGAACCTCGAGCTATTCGGCTACGGAATCAAGGGCTTCACCCTGTCTTGCATCGAAACCGCTATCAGCCTGACAAACGGCGAAATCAAAGCCGAAGAAATCCGCCGCATCATCGAGCATTGTCGACAGATGCTCCTTCACCCAGTCGAACTTTTCGAAGGAGTCAGCGACGTTTTGCAGACACTCAGCGAACGCTTCCGCCTACTCCTCATTACCAAAGGCGACCTACGCGATCAGGAACGCAAGATCGCGAAATCCGGAATCGCCCACTGCTTCGAACACACAGAAGTCGTTTCGGATAAAACAGTCGAAGCCTACGCCCGAATTCTCCAACGCAACCAGATCCCCGTCGAACAGTTCATGATGATCGGAAACTCGCTGAAATCCGACATCCTTCCCGTGCTCGACCTTGGAGGCCACGGCGTTCACATCCCGTATCGAATTACTTGGGAACACGAGCGAATCGAAGCGCCGCCCCACGAGCACGACAACTTCTATCAGCTCGAATCGATCCGACAACTGCCCGACCTCATCGAAGCAATCGTGCCAAGCATAAACGCCTAGCCAATGCATCTCTATCCTCCTCCCAAGTCGATAGAACCACGCCCCGGCCACCTACCGCTTAACGAAGCGATTCCTGCTTCCTTCGGCTTCGAACCAAGCCCCCGCTTCCTCCAATCGCTTCGTTGCTTCGACTTTCTGGACCTATCCCAAAACGACCGAAGCTCAACCCCGCTTCAACTGAAGCTACTAGAGAATTCCGTCCGCGACGAACTCTACTGCCTGACAATCGACCACGTAAAAATCGAGCTCGAAGCAAATTCCGAAACAGGGCTGTACAGAGGACTCTCAACGCTGCAGCAACTTGCGCGATCATCCGATCGCAACTTGCCTTGCTCCCGCATCGAAGATCAGCCCGACCTCGCCGTCCGAGGCTACATGTTGGACATCAGCCGTTGCAAAGTTCCGAAGCTCGAAACACTCTACAAGCTCATCGACCACCTCGCTGTCCTCAAATTCAATCAACTTCAACTCTACACCGAACATACGTTCGCCTACCGAGATCACGAAACCGTCTGGGAAAATGCCTCGCCACTCACCGCCGATGACATTCGATCGCTCGACGCGTATTGCTCCAACCGATACATCGAGTTCGTCCCGAACCAGAATTCGTTTGGCCACATGGAGCGCTGGCTCCGGCATGATCCGTACAAGCATCTCGCCGAGTGTCCAAACGGATACGAGCACCCCATCCTCGGTCCGCGTGAATTCGGTGGCACACTCAAGCCGAACAAAGCGTCCCTCGAATTCGTCGCCACCCTTTACGACGAGCTTCTCCCGAATTTCGCCAGCGACCTTTTCAACATAGGCGGCGACGAACCCTGGGAACTCGGCCAAGGCTGGAGCGCGGAAGCCGTTCAAGCGAAAGGGAAACACCGCGTCTATCTCGATTTCCTCCTATCCCTTCACGCTGAGGTTTCCGCTCGCGGAAAGACGATGCAGTTCTGGGGAGACATCATTCTCGAAGAGCCAGAACTCGCCAAAGAACTGCCGTCCAATTCCATCGGGATCATCTGGGGATACGAAGCAGACCATCCCTTCGGAACGCAGTGCGTGGCGTTCCGGAATTCGGGTGTCCCCTACTACGTCGCCCCCGGAACGTCCGCTTGGAATACGATCGGCGGACGTTACGAAAACGCAGTCGCCAACATCAAAGAAGCAACCGCGCAAGCAATTCGTTTCAACGCGAACGGAATGCTCCTCACCGACTGGGGCGACTTCGGACATCACCACTTCCCCCCCGTCAGCTACCCCGCCCTCGTCTGGGCCGCAGCGCTGTCTTGGAATCACGAGTCCGCTAGCCAATTCAATGATATCCATGCTATCAATACAATCTTCTTCGATGGACAATCCGAAGAACTCGCCAATTCGATCGTCAAACTCGGAACCGCCCAAAATCACTTTTCCCACAACCCCGCCAATCGAATGCTCCTCAACGACCTCCTATTCGCAACCCCGGAAAAACTCTCAACGGAACTAGAAAAGACCAATCCCAAAGAACTTCAGGCCTGCCATACCGAACTTCTGGATACACGAAATTTCATCGAGCAGGCGAACGCCCCGACGGACAACGCCCGCCAGTCGAAACAAGAGCTGCTTCTCGCGACCGACCTTCTCATCTTAGCCGCCGAAAAAGGACTCGCAGGATTTGATCGCTCCAAGATGCCAACGGACTCCATCCAAGCGCTCATCGCCCGCTACCGAGAACTCTGGCTCGCCCGAAACCGCCCCGGAGGCCTCGAAGAAAGCATTTCTTATTTGCGAAAGTTCTTATAGACGCTAGCTTGCGTTATCCCTTTTCGTCGGCACTTCTCCATCTTCGGTCGGCGCATCTCCATCTTCGATCAAAACAAGAGTATCTTCGTACTCCATATCCACTACGTTCCTACCTTTGAGGTGCTCCGCAATATCGATATTTCTCACGAATCCCTCGCCTAAATAATCCATAATCAGAAACCCGATATTAATCGATTTATCTTCTGCGGGCATAAGCTCATCTGTAACAATCTCGCCCACACGTTTTCCCATCTCGACCGCTTCAGTAATCGGTATGTTCTGACGCGAACCTTCGATCAAAACAGGAGCATGATACTGCAGCGACTCGTACGGAATCTCGGCGAATTTCTCGTATGCCAATTCCGTCCGAAGCTGAGCGCGCTGCCTATCGATGTAGACATCGATCGTCTTCATCAGGACATTTAAGACGTATTCCGGACCAACAGCGTATTCCTCCCCACCAGTGGTTCTAATCGTGAACATTTTCGTTCGCAGAAGCAGCATCGCCCCGAATCCTGCTGCGAGCGAAAGTTGAAACAATCCAGCGCTCGTAGACACGTCCATCCCTAGATTCTTCAATTCAACCGGATATAGCGTCCAACTCGCCAAGAAAACAAATAGAGCGATAAATCCGTTAGCCACCCAATACAAATTGCCCCACCTGGAAAATGCCGCCTTAAACGGATCGTCTCGATAGCGAGGGAAAATTTCTGCCAACCCAACGCCGCATCCAAATAGAAAACTTAATAGAATACTTAATAATACGGCTATTACCCACATCATTACAGTGACCAGCTATTCTGCAGTGCCTTTAAAACGAATCTTAGCAGAAATTGGAATATCAATCTCTAAAGGAGAGTTTCCTGTAAGGATTTTATATGTAGAGCTCAGGGCGCCTTTTTTCTTCGAACGCTTTATCGTCGAACGCTTTGGGACAAAAACGACCAGGTCTTCCCCGTTTTGCTCCACTTTCAGGCCCGCTCCTTTGATTTGCTCTATAGCCTTTGGAACCGTGCTCTGATACACCGACGACTTTAACCCTTTATAATATCCCGATACCAAATCCATAAGAAACATCATCGGCCAAACGGATCGATTTTGCAAGACTAGACTCCTCCCAGAGGGTAACCCTTAGAATTACCTAAATCCTCGCAAACGCTCTACTAGCATTTCCACGTCTGACGCAGGCAGCTTGCAGACGTAATTCTCGCACACGAAAACAACCGGCTTCGTATCGCCGCTTTGAAAAACAGCGAGGCGCTCATTTCGCGAAACAAGCCATTCGGAATCGCCATCCAAATGAATCAGCACCGAGTGGAGTCTCCGCTTTTGAAACGCCGTTTGCCGAAATGCTTCGCGGATCGTCGCATCTCCGCCTCCCGAAATAACGATCTGTTGGACTGGCCGCATCGCTCGCATCATCGCCACCAGCATTAGCGGCATCGCGCGCGGCGACCGCGACCATTGATAGTGGAACGCGCGGATCGTCTTCCTCGCATAGTCATTAAAGAGCTCCTCGCCAAGAATCGCGCCCAGCTTTAGCAACGCCAGCGCCGCCAGAGAATTCGCCGAAGGTTCCGCGCCGTCGTAGTCGTCTTTCAATCGGGCGATGAGCGAAGCGTCCCCTTCCTGGCTCGCGAAAAAGCCGCCATTGGACTCATCCCAGAATCGCTCGATCAGAATGTTCAGAAATCGCTCCGAGCGTTTCAACCAATTCGTGTCACCAGTTGACTCATACAAATCAACAAACGCTAACGCGGCGCTCGCGTAGTCTTCCGCAAACCCTGCCGTATCCCCTCTCTCACCACGAAACGCTCGATATAGCGTACCCGAACCTTCGTCGAACAAGCGAGTCGCGACAAATTCACCCGCCCCCAAAGCGAGCTCAAGCGCATCCACTTCTCCGCCCGCTTGATAGATCTTGCACGTGCCCGATATCATCAACGCGTTCCAAGAACTGATGATCTTGTCATCCAAATGCGGCCTCGGTCGCCGGCTCCGAACAGCCTTCAAAATTTCGAGCGACGATCGTACGCTTTTGTCAACCGCCGCTGGTTCATGCTCTCCTTCTTCCGAGCGCTGACACATCAGAACGTTCAATCCATTGAAATCTCCATGCGGGTCGGATTCGCTTCTCACATTTCCCGATTCTCCCACACCAAATCGCGTCTGGAAAGCGGCATACGATTCAGCATCGAGAATCTCTTTCAACTCCGCCTCCTTCCAAACATAAAACGCGCCTTCTCCACTACGCGACGGATCGTCCGGCAAGGGACTATCCGCATCTTCCGCCGAGAAGACTCCGCCTTCCGCCGAAACGAGTTGCTCGCGCACATAGCCCACGATTTCCTGGCCCGTCGCCAGATCGTCCATACGCCCCAGCAACCGCGCCGAATCCGACAACGCGCTCGCGAGTTGACACTGATCGTAGAGCATTTTCTCGAAATGGGGAACATGCCAGTATCTATCAACTGAATACCGATGATATCCGCCCGCTACGAAATCCCAAATCCCCCCATCTGCCATTCGGTCCAAGGTGCAACCAATCAGTTGCCGCTTGCGTTCATCCAGGCCTTGGGCGTCCACCATTTCGAGGAGAAACGCCAAGTAGCTCGGCATCGGGAATTTCGGAGCGCCTCCGAATCCACCCCATTGCTCATCGAACGAAGACGCCAGCTCTTCGAGACAACGATCGGGAGCGTCCCAATCAAACGCTCCCGCTTCCATTCCGGAATTGGTTTCGCTAATAGAATCCGCAAATTGGCTGCCTTGACTCACCAGCTCCGCCCGCCGCTCTCTCCACATCTCGCTTATCCGGTCAATCAATTGCGGAAACCCAATACGACCGTAGCGATTGTCAGGCGGAAAATAAGTGCCTCCGTAGAACGGCTTCAAGTCAGGGGTCAGCCAAACGCTCATCGGCCAGCCACCGCTGCCGGTCAGAGATTGCACGAACGCCATGTAGATGCGGTCGACATCCGGTCGCTCCTCGCGATCGATTTTGATATTCACGAAACTCGCGTTCATCTGCGCCGCGATCGTCTCGCTCTCGAAACTCTCGTGCGCCATCACGTGGCACCAATGGCAGGTCGAATAGCCGATCGACAGGAAAATGGGGACGTCTCTTTCCTTCGCGAGCTCGAACGCTTCCGTCCCCCATTCGTGCCAGTCAACCGGATTGCTCGCGTGTTGCAGCAGGTACGGAGAGCGGCTGTGAGCCAGCTGGTTGCGGGGAAGCTGAGACTCCGAATCCATCTCGAAGCAGCCAGCCAGAGCCGCGCTTCTTTAGCAAAAGAAAAAGGAGAGGCAGATAATCCGCCTCTCCTTTAGAGTCCCCCAACTCACAACATTTCAAAAAAAATCTTAATACGCGGAAGCCGTATAATCTTCGTGCCTCACGCGGGCATACCCGCTGCGCCCTTCGAGCACGCTGACTCGATCGCCGGAATTGAACTGGGGATCGCGCACTTCCTGCACGACAACAATTGTCCTTCCATCGTCCAACTCGATCGTCATCTCCTGGGCCAGCTTCTTGGTCAACGCCTTCTCGACCTTTTTTCCTACAATCGCCCCAGCGACCGCGCCGCCGGCGCTCGCCAAAATCGTTCCATCTCCCGAGCCGACTGTTCTGCCCACTGCGCCTCCCATAATTCCGCCGCCGTAGAGCCCCAAATTGGTACTGGTCCCATCGATTTGAACATGGCGAGTGGCGACTATCGTCCCCATGGCCAGGCTCTGGGCCGAACTGGCCGACGCATTCGGCACCGTCTCGTAGTTGCTCGACGCGCACCCGGAAATGAGAGCCGCCAATGTCGATCCAATTATTAATGCAATTATTCTTCGTTTCATTTCCATCTCCTTACGCTTGTTGAACAACTAGTTCGCCGAGATCCGCAATCTGGATTCACCAAGTTTGCGTCACGTCGCTACAAATCCGGATTCTCGAAATCCTCCGGTAAATACGCTCCTGTATCCGGATCTATATAGGGATCCTCGTCATGATGATAAACGCGGGCCGATCCTTGGGCGTTACTATACACGCGGACTTTCTCTCCGATGTTGAAATCGGGTTCGCGGCGCTCCTGCACTACGACAATTATTTTTCCCTCCTCCAGCTCGATCGTCAACTCCTGGGCGGATCTTGCGCTCATCGCCTTCTGAATCTTCGGCCCTACTGCGGCTCCCACCACAGTCCCCGCTGCGATGCCGATGGCTGCGCCTCTGCTTGATTTGCTAATATCGGCTCCAGCCGCTCCGCCGACCACTGCACCCTCAATCGCGCCCCCGTAAAAGCCTGTCGGGCCCGACTTCCCGTCGACCATCACATTGTGAATGTCGACCACGACACCTTTCTCCACCAAGTGGGAGACGTGCGACGAAACCGTCATGTAGCGATTTCCGCCCGTCGAACTACATCCGACGAACAGGAGGGCGAAAGCCTCGACAACAGCGATCAAGAAGATGGGGCAGCGTTCCATAGCCATTCACATACAAAGAAGGCGTCCAGAACTACGGCGAATCTGTAGCACTGTCAATAAATTACCCCGAAATCTACCTAGCTATAATAGCCCGCACGCCAGAAATTAGCAGAGCTTTAATTAAAACCGAATTAAAATGACTCAAATCACCCCGATCACTGTCGATAATATTTACAGACCAACGGGCATTATGCAGGTTTTTCAGTCCAAAATGTAATCCCAATGAAATTGACCCCAACAGAGATAAAAGTTTTTCAGTACAATCCTCCGCTCAGAGTATTGTCATCGCTCAGGAGCGACAGAAATGTCACCGTCGAAGATTTTCGCTTCTCCCGGCCGAAGCTCAGAAGGCAGATCGCGCACGATCGCGTTTCTCGCTATTTCCAGAAATCCGGAAGCCGGCAGCAATCTCCGCTTGACTAGCGTTCAGGATAACTGAATGAATTTGCGAACCGGGTTTCATTGAAGCTCGGTTTTTCATTTGGTTCGCCTGGAAGTAAGTCCCGACGGACTGTAAACGCACTTTCAACCGAATACCCTAACAAGCCCCATGAAGCATACGATCGAATCGCAACTATCGGTCTCTATCGAAAACCAGCCCGGCCAAATCGCTCACATCAGCGAATTGCTATCGAACTCGGATATCCACATAAGCGCGGTCACCATTGCCGATGGGATGCAAGGCGGCTATTTCCGCTTCATTGCCGACAATGCCGAGGACGCCGCTTCAGTGCTGCGAGCCAATGGATTCTCCGTGGAGATCGACGCAGTGCTCTCCGTGCGTCTGAACGATAGCAAAGGCAAACTCGCCGGCATCACTCTCGCTCTCGCCCAAGCGAAAATCAACCTGGACTACGTCTACGCTTCGGTGGACCAAGCGGGCTCCTCCACGAGGCTCATCTTAAAAGTAGAGAACGTCCCGATGGCCGCGCGGATACTCAACGAAATGGCGGAGGCCGCCTAGCTCGTGATTAGACGGAGACAGAATCGTCTTCACCCGATGCGTCTTTTCTCAGCCACGATTCGCCGTCTGCCAAAGTCGCTCGCACACGCTCGTTCTCAGCGATGCTAGCCACCGAAGCAATCATCCGCCCGTCCGCTTTCGACAAAATCGCGTATCCACGTTTCAAGGTCGAATCCGGACTGAGCGTTCTTAGCTTCGCAGATAATTCGCCGTGCCGCTGACGCAAGGGCAACATCCTTCGATCCGTTTCGCGGCGACTTCGCTCTTCAAGTGAGTTCAATCGCTTTCGAAGATTCTCGACAACCCGCTCGGGCCGGAGATTTCCAAAACCGATACTTCCTTCCGCGAGATTGCGCCGCGTCTTGCCGATCTCGCGCGTAATTGCGACTTCGATACGGCCCGAGATTTCATCGAGCCGCAGACTCGCGGTCTCCAGATTTCTTTCCGGAGCGACCGCCTTCAAACGCGACCCCCAGTCTCCCAATTCTCTTCTCCATGCGAGGATACTCTCGCTCACCGAATCGTCTAGAGAATCGCGAGCGAATTCTAGCCGATTCGCGCAGTCTATATAGGAGCTGCTAATTAGCTCAGCCGCCGCCGATGGCGTTTCCGCTCTCACGTCCGCGACGAAGTCCGATAGCGTAAAATCGATCTCGTGCCCGACCGCGGAAATTACCGGAACCGAAAGGGTCGCCAGGGCTCGAACCAGCCGCTCGTCATTGAAGCACCAAAGATCCTCCAAACTGCCGCCGCCCCTGCCAATAACAATCAAATCGAACCGAGCCAGCTTTTCAGCGAGGGCCAAACTCTCCAGCAAAGTCTCTGCTGCATCCGCCCCCTGCACCTTCGCTGGCAAAACCGTAAGATGACCGCGCCAATCGCGTCGCTTCAATATGCGAATGAAATCCTGGACCGCCGCCCCGCTTGGAGAAGTAATGAAGGCGATGGACCGAGGAGCGAGAGGCAGCGATTTCTTGCGGGCTTTGTCGAATAAACCTTCCTCCAAGAGCTTCCGCTTCAAGCGCTCGAATTCGCGATGCAGTTTACCTTGCCCCGCCTGAACTGCAGCTCGGGCGATTAACTGATATCGTCCATACGGCTCGAATACGCTGATCTCACCGTACACAATCACTTCCGCTCCGTTCTCCAGCTCGAAATCGAGCCCAGCGGCATTGCCGCGAAACATCACCACAGGAAGTTGAGACGTACCGTCCTTTAGCGAAAAATAGAGATGGCCGCTGGCCTGTCTTCTGAAATTGGATACCTCTCCCGTCACCCAACCAGGAGCGATCGAGCCTTCGAGCAACTGCTTTATCTGGCGCGTATATTCGGAGACAGTCCGAGCATCGTCATAGCCAAACTGGGAAAGAAAACGCTCCTTCACGCCGCTTCCCCGTTCAACGCCTTATTCTTTAATCGCGTGCGAAGCTGCCGAACAGCGAGGCTTAAAACCACGAAAAGAACGATCGCCAAAAGAACAACCGCCACGTTCCCCTTCAAAATAGCATCGCCGAAAATTATGATGCTCAGCGCCATTGTTAGCGAAAGCGGAACTGAGATTCCCATGTACCAGCCAAACGGCATTCCCGACAGGCCCAGCAAATAGTTTTGCAAAGGGAAAGGGGGCCCCGGAGTAATCCTTATCAAGACAGCCACCGTTATCATGCTTTGTCGCGTCATCTCCGGCACTTTGTAGCCAAATCGATGCGCCAGCCGCTCAAACGCCGGTCGGAATAGCTTGCCGGCTAAAAGCCAGGAAAGCGCCATGTTGGTGGAAAGCGCCAGTGAGCATCCAATGATCGCGACCGGCAATTCATAAACCGCTCCCGCAAGCAACAGGAAGGGGGTAATGGGGGCCCATAATAACGGCAGAATCGCCATCGCTGCAAAGAAAGGGATCGGCCCAAAGCTCGCTACCCAATCCACCATTGCCTGTACATCGATGCCCCTAATTTCGTCCGAGTATCGCCACACGAGAACCGCTCCTGCCACCATACCCAACACAGCTAATCCCAAGAGAACTTTTATCCTAGACGAAATCACGGCCCAATAGAACTCTCGCCGCCGAGGGAAGCAAAGCCAAAATAGCCACGAAATCTAGTTACCGCAAAAGTTGCCTCAAGTCTTTGATTCGTATTAGCATATCGGCGACAACTCCCTTCAGATCCAGGTGACCCAAGCCAGGTTTTTTATCCTCCCAAAAAGCGAAATACGGCCGTGGAACGAAGCTGATTTTCCCGTTGCAATCTTCATATAGATACGTAAACTTCTTGTTAATTTATATGGGAGGATCGAACTTAGGCACGTTTTTAGTAGTGGACGACGACGAAAGTCTACGGATCCTGATGGAGATCATTTTGGAGTCGGCAGGGTTCGAGACAGTCTGCTTATCCAACGCCGAAGATACGATCAGCTATCTGCACCAGGATAGCGGATCCGTTCAAGGAGTAGTTCTCGATCTGAATCTAGAGAACACTCGGGGAGAGGACCTCTACGACGAAATCGTCGCGATCAACTCGGATCCCGCCATTTTTCTAATGAGCGGATGCCATGGCGATGAAATCATCGACCGTTTAGGCGGCAGACCTGTGGATGGGATCATCATCAAGCCTTTCAATTCGGCCGATATGATTCGAACGATCACCGAAGGCGTCCTGCGCAAGAAGAGAGCGAATCTCTCAAGCGAGCGTGTTTAGGTGCCGGCCTGCGGGCCCACCTTCGTAAGGAATTTCGAAATACAGCATTTCATCTTCCTCCGAATCTTCTCCCGAAGGATCAGCTGAAGCATCCTCGTGGGTCGAGCGCACGATCAATTCCTTTTCCGCCTTTTCTCGCTGCTCGCGATAAAAGGGAAACGTACGTTCAACTATATTCTGTGGATAGAGCGGTTCCATGCTCGGTTCATTTTGATTCCATTCTTCTGGGTGTAGAATTCACCCTGAAATCGCAATCGACAGATTGGCCCGAACCTTAATCTCATCCTCATTTTTTTTCGTTGTTTTTATACTTCGTCGCCCTTCAAGAAACTGATATTCAAACGCTTACAGGCAAATCGTAGAAATGCTTCACAGTCAGGCAAATCCGACCAAAAAACAGCCCTTAAAGGGCACGGTCCACAGCGATGTGAGCTATCAAACCTAGTGGATTCAAACGACCCTATTGCCTACCTATTTCCCACGGTTTTCGCTCCGGAATCGCCAACTTGAACTTATTGATCCGCTACCGAAATGCGCCAGCGTTTCAAACATTTATAACGTATTCACTATTGCGATTCCACAAAGATTCTGCACCGTTAGATACGTGCAAGACGACCGGTTGACGACACTCGATAAGGATGCTCTTTTAAATCTACTCGACGACCCCAGCCCCGTCGTCCGAAAGGAACTGCTCAAGGCTTTCGACAGTCTAGGAAGCACTGGCCTGGAACTGCTCAAGGATGCAGTCGAAGGCCCCAACCGTTTGCTCGGATGGCATGCGAGCACCTACTTATCCGAACTGCAAAACGCGAACCCGTCCGAGGAATTCAGAACCTTCATACGCTCGATGAACTACGAGCTCGAATCCGGGTGGATCATGATCAGTCGCGTCGCTTACCCGACCATCGATATCGGGAGCATCTGTAGCGAGCTCGACCAGATCGCCGCCCGCTGCAAAGAACTAATCGTCCGGCCAGCCAGCACGCGAGATCAATGCCTGGTGATCAATCGCGTCCTCTTTCACGAGCTCGGCTTTCGGGGCAACACGGAGAACTACACCGATCCCGAAAACAGTTTCATAAACCGAGTTCTCCAAACACGCAAAGGACTGCCAATCTCCTTGTCAGCGCTCTACTTGCTTGTCGCGGAAAGACTTGGAGCGGCGCTCGAACCCATCAGCGCTCCCGGGCATTTTGTCATCGGATGCTTCGAGGAGTCCGTTCCGTTCTACGTCGATTCCTTCGATCACGGCCGGATTCTGACTGCCGGGCAAATGCTCAAGCGCGTCGAGGCTAATTGCATGGAGCCCAACCTGAGCCACCTCGCCCCATCTTCGTCTCGGGAAACCCTTTCGCGCATTTGCCGCAACTTGGTCGACCATTACACGCGTTCAGACCATAACGGCATGGCGAACCTGTTTCAGAGCTTTCTCCAGGAGTTCGAAGACGCCTACAAAAAGCGCGTTTAAGGAGCCGGATAATTTTCTCGCCCAGAGCGCGGCATTCTAGTTCGCTCCCTCCGGCATGGAACCTTACAATTCCGAAGAGACCTACACTCTGGAAGATCTCGCGAACTGGCGTTTCGACGGCCGCAGCCTCGCTGTCTTGGGCTTCCCCGTCCGCCATTCCATCAGCCCGGCGATGCATAACGCAGCCATCGCGGAGCTCGCTCGCGAAGATCCACGCTTCTCAGATTGGAGATACTTTCGATTCGAAGTAAAGCCAGAGGACTTGCTTGAAGCGCTCCCGGTTTTCCATGAAAAAGGATTCTTCGGACTAAACCTCACCGTGCCTCACAAAGAGATCGCGCTGAGCGCCCTGCCGAAAGTCGACCCTGCCGCGCAAGAGATCGGGGCCGTCAACACCTTGAAGCGATTGGAAACTGGATACGAAGGCTTCAACACCGATGGCTACGGGCTCGCCCAAGGCATCCTAACGGATCTTCAATGTGAACTTGCGGGAAGAGAAATTACCATTCTCGGCGCTGGCGGAGCCGGTCGAGCCGCCGCGGTTCAAGCTCTTCGGAGCGATTGCCGGTCCCTGACCATTATCAATCGCAATCCCGAGCGCCTTTCAAAACTGGTCGACTCGTTGCGACCCATCGCGACCGAACGATCCATTTCCCTCTCTGGCAAGGCTCCCAATGATCCGTCTCTCGAACTGCCGGAAGACGCTCTTTTGATAAACGCCACCTCGCTCGGGCTGAAAGCGGACGATCCCCTCCCGCTCCCTGAAAGCGCGCTTTCAACTCCCGTTGCTCTCTACGACATGATTTACAACCCCTCTCAAACGAAACTCATGGACAGAGTCGTTTCTCAAGGAGGGCGAGCCGCCAATGGCCTGTCCATGCTAGTCTACCAAGGCGTGCGGGCTCTTGAGATTTGGTCCGACCGTCCTGTAAATCCCGATACGATGAACCAAGCCGCGAAACTCGCTATCGCCTAATCTGCCCAAACAACCAACGTTCATTCAGATGTTATCCGAACTCAACGCCCTCGATCAGGAATTCCCCGCTTTCTTCTCCGCCGCCATCTTTATCCTCGGAGCGTTGATCGGGAGTTTTCTTAACGTGTGCATTTATCGAATACCTGCCAAGAAATCCATCGCCTTTCCAGGATCCACCTGCGCGTGCGGCGCCCCCATAAAGTGGTTCGACAACATCCCCATCCTCAGCTGGTTCATCCTGCGTGGCAAAGCCAGATGCTGCAATGCTCCCTACAGCATCCGCTATCCTTTTGTCGAATTGCTGACGGCCTGCCTCTTCCTCGCGGCTTGGCTCCAGCATCCTCACGCCAAAGCGGCCTGCCTTCTTGTCTTCATTCCCCTGATGATCAGCGCCGCCTTTATCGATTTCGATCACATGGAGATCCCCGATCGATTCTCTTACGGAGCCGCTCTCTCGGGCGTCGTTCTTTCCGTATTCGTTCCCTCCTTGCACGGCATCGTGGAGCCGAATTCGCTCGTCGCGGGAACTAAAGGGCTTTTCGAATCGCTCATCGGGATCATGATCGGTTCAGGACTCATTCTCTGGATCGCGCTCGCAGCCGAAACGATCCTACGCAAGGAAGCCATGGGATTCGGAGACGTTAAATTGCTCGGCGGCATCGGTGCTTTCGCCGGCTGGGAAGGCGCTGTTTTCGCCCTGTTCGGAGGAGCCGTGATCGGAACGCTGGGATTCATTCTTTGGCTAATCGCAAAAGCGACCGTCCCGTCCTTGCGGGCCAAAAAGGGATCCGATGAGGACGATCGAATAGTGGGGAAACAAATGCCTTTCGGTCCAATGCTCGTCGCCGGCGCGCTCGTCTACCTGCTACTATTAGAGAAAGAGGTCGATCAGTACTTCGAGCTCATCCAAAGATTAGCTCAATAAGACGGAGCTCCCAACCGGCTTTCGAGAACCCGAACGCCATCGGCAATGTGACACTCTATCACTTCCGGAGCTTCTCCAAACATTCCTCGATACGCGGAAGCGACAGACTCTGCGTAGGACGCGGTAAACGCCTCGCCAGCCAACGCCATCACCGCGCCGCCAAATCCGCCACCCGTCAAGCGAGCCCCAATAACCTCCGGCAACGATTCCAGGATCTTCACCAAATAGTCCAATTCTTCCACGCTATTTCCAAACTGGTCTCTCGAGCTGGCGTGCGAAGCGAACAACAACTTGCCAACCGCCGCCGACTCACCGTTCTTGAGATATTCCTGAACCCGTTTGACACGATCGATCTCGTAGATCACATGCTCCGCCCGCTTGGATACAACCGAATCTAGAGCTGATTTGCGCTCTTCGAACTGCTCGGGAGACACATCCGCCAAGCAAGTAATGTCGAGCCCGGCAGCCTTCAATTGCGCGACCGCTTCGTGGCATTCCTCATGCCGCTTCGAATACATCGACTCTAGCAAAGAGTGCTTCTTATGCGTATTGAAAATCCAAATGCTGAATTCGTCTCCGATCGGAATCGTCGAAAACTCAAAATCCCGACAATCGATGTACACCAGATGCCCCGCTTTCCCGAAGGCCGAAACTCCCTGGTCCAGAATTCCGCACGGCACTCCGACGAACTCGTTCTCCGCTTCGCGACTCGCGAGCGCAAGATTGTACGAATCCAATCCAACCCCGTACGCCTCGCTCATCGCCTTTCCCGCTGCCAACTCCAGCGCCGCGCTGCTGCTTAGGCCCGCGCCGGAAGGAACATCCGACTCCACGGACATCTCAAATCCACCCTCTGGCTCCAATCCTCTTCGTATCAATGCATTGTATACGCCCAAAGGATAATTGATCCACGACGCCTGACCATTCTGCGGCTTGACTGGATCGGCAATCTTCACGACGGCTGATCCTGCGCTAGAAAATTTGAAGATGGGCTCTTCCGTACGTCGCAACGCCACCATGACGCTTCTATCGATCGCCGCGCCGATCACCGGACCTTGATTGTAGTCGGTGTGGTTTCCGATCACTTCCACTCGCCCCGGCGCGATAGTTATCACACTGGGATTCGCTCCATAACTCTCGCGAAAGCGGCTCTTAAGTTCGTTGATCATGGACATTGCAGGAATCTTAAAACGAAAAATCCCGCAGCCGTAAAGCTGCAGGATCAATAAATTCGATAAAAGCTAAACGGACTAGAGCTGTTCCTTAAGACCAGCGCCGACCTTGAACTTTACCGCCTTGCTCGCCTTGATCTTCAAAGGAGCCTTCGTTAGCGGATTGATGCCGGTACGCGCGTTGCGGCGAGTTACCGAAAAACTGCCGAAGCCGACGAGCTGTATCGCTACCGCGTCCTTAGCGTCTTTATCGCTAATTTTCACTTCTTTGCCTGCCTTCTTTACGGCGGTCTTGATTGAGCTCAATACTGCGCTCAATGCTTTTTCGGCTTCCGCTTTGGAAGAGCCATCAAGGTTGTTTTGAATTTCTGCGACGAGTTCGGCTTTATTCATATGTGAATAGTAATAATTATTTTTTATTGTTTAGAATTTCCCAGGTGAGAAAACCGGTTGAATCGAATAATCTTAAACACCTGCGTCAAACGAATTGTTTGCATTCACTCAAATTTCGTCGCTCGTGTCGGATTTTCCCGTCCTTTCCCCGCTAAACTCCGGCGGAGTCACGCCTTGGCGGCCGGAAACGACCAGTTCCAAAAGGCGCTGCATCGCCTCAATTCGATCCAAACCTCGCTCCTCGACCAGTTGATCCGCCCGCTTGACAAGCTGCTGGGCCATCGTTTCCGCCTGATCCCGAGGCGATCCAAGCTTCTCGCAAAGATCCGTAATCTGTCGCAACTCGTCTTCCGGGTTCATGCAATTCAGTCCTTAACAATCCGCGACACTCTAATTTCTGGCTGACTTTCTACCGTGAAAGTGTCGTCGAGGTTCGCCTTCTTGAGCATCGCCGAGCCCACTCGCTCAGCGCCTTCCCCTAGAATCGTCCTTCTCAATTCGCCCGCTCGCTTGCCCGCTCCATCTCTCAAAACCCACGGCCCGACGCCAGACGGATCCCGCGAAACCGAAACCCATTCCAGAGAACGCCGCGACTGACCCATCGCCTTCAACCGAGCCATCACCTCCTGTCCGATGTAGCAGCCTTTATTATACGACACCGCGATATCGCCCAGTCCAACTTCTTGCGGAAGATCGCTTGGCAGAATGTCTTTCGAAACTTCGTAGTTCCCCGAACGCAGCGCCATCAACTCGATTTCAAACGTATCCAAGATACGGATCTCCGCTCCTTCAATCGCCTCAAGCAGCCCATCCATAGCGGCCGCGTTGCTCGAGACTATCTCCAAGTTAGGCTCGGATCCTCTCCGTCCCCAGAAAGCGTATACGCCGTCTTTGAACGCAAACGCGCCTTCTTCTACTTCTTCCAAATTCAGCGCTTCCCTCGCCAGCCCAATCGCATCGCCCCAAAGAGATGCGCCGCGAAACTCGGTTGCCGGCGGCCGCGTCTCCACCTCGTCCATGATGATCCGGCTTTCCAAATTCTCCTGCAAAATCGTCGTCTCGCAAAAATAGCTAATCGCCAAAAAACTCTCCTCGGACTGTTTCAACACAAAGCTGTCCGCCAGGACTTTTCCCTTCGAGCTCAACCACAGCCCATACGCGACCGCGCCGTCGGCAATTCGGAGATTATTGGAGAACTGGCCCTGCAAGAAAACCGCTGCATCCTCGCCTTCAACAAAAAGCTCCCCTTCGGGAGAAAAGAAATATGCACTGGAAGAGGCCATCTATCAACGACTTACAACTGTCTCTAAAAATATTTTCACAATACGGGTTGACAGACACCAGACGAACCATATCTCACTCGGTCAACAACAAAGACTTTCCCGCCTAGCGGGATTTTGGGGTAACTAAGAAAACGAGATGGCGGGCAGCTTAGGGGTAGGCTGCCCGCCTTATTTTTTGCCCCTCACCACCGCGATTCGAACCGATTTAGCGAATTCGCAATTGAAATCCGCTCCGCGGTCACCCAACTATCCCAACCGTGAAGAAAACCTCCGACATCAACGTCACGCGTACCGCCGCGCTTCCCGCGCCGCACGCCCTGATCGATGAAATTCCCATTACCGACGCCCAATCGGAATTCATCAGCCAATCCCGACAAGAGATCCACCGCATCATCTTTGGCGACGACAAGCGCTTCCTGCTCGTCGCGGGCCCCTGCTCGATCCATGACATCGGAGCCGGACTCGAATACGGCAGACGCCTAGCCGCGCTTAGCGAACGCGTCAAAGACCGCATCTGCCTCGTCATGCGCGTGTACTTTGAAAAGCCCCGCACTTCCCTCGGCTGGAAAGGGCTCATCATGGACCCCGACCTCGACAACTCCGCCAACATCGCCAAAGGCCTCAGCGTCGCCCGCAGCTTTCTGGGCGACATCGTCGATCTCGGCGTGCCGACCGCGACAGAGCTTCTCGATCCCATCACGCCCCAGTACATCGCTGATCTCGTTTCCTGGGCCGCCATCGGCGCCCGCACCACCGAATCGCAAACCCACCGCCAGATGGCCTCAGGCCTCTCCATGCCCATCGGCTTCAAGAACGGCATGGACGGCACTTGCCAAGTCGCCATCAACGCGATCAAGGCCGCCAGCGGCATCCAAACCTTTTTCGGCATCAACCGCGACGGATACGCCTCCGCCGTCACCACCGCCGGCAACCAGAACTGCCACGTCGTTCTCCGAGGAGGCAGCTCCGGACCCAACTTCGATCCCGCGAGTGTCGCCAAAACCGTCGCGGATCTTCAAAAAGCCTCCCTCAAAGAAGCGATCATGATCGACTGCAGCCACGGGAACAGCAGCAAGCAGCCTGAAAAGCAGCCCGAGGTTCTGGGCGCGATTCTTGACCAGGTCGAAGCCGGCGACGACTCGATTATCGGAGCGATGGTCGAAAGCAACCTACACGCCGGTAACCAGAAATTTCCCGCGCCTAAGGAAGATCTCCAATACGGCGTCTCCATCACCGACGGCTGTATCGATTGGGAAACGACAGAAGCTTCCGTTCTGAAAGCCTATGATCGCCTGGCCGCCCGTTTCGCCACTGCTCAATAAGTCCCCGTCGCGGAATGTCTGCGACATTCCGAAATGACCGAGAATTTACCAGAGCTAACCAGAAGTATTAGCAGTGGGAATTCCCTCGATTCGAAGGCGTTTTTAATCGCATTCGAAATAGTGCCCGCCTAGCGTGGCTCCTCCTATGAAAGCACCTGTACATGTCTCAGTCACCGGCGCAGCCGGACAAATCGGATACTCGTTGCTCATACGCATCGCGTCCGGCCAACTCCTCGGGCCCGATCAGCCCGTGATCCTCCGCCTCATCGAAATCGAGCCCGCCATGAAAGCCCTAGAGGGCGTCGTCATGGAGCTCCAAGACTGCGCATTCCCTCTCCTAAAGGGCATCGTGCCCACGTGCGATCTGAGCGAAGGCTTCAGCAACGCCAGCTGGGCCCTCCTCGTCGGAAGCGTGCCGCGCAAAGCGGGCATGGAGCGCAAAGACCTGCTCGGCATCAACGGCAAGATTTTCACAGGCCAAGGCAAAGCCATTCAAGAGAACGCCGCCTCGGACATCCGCACCCTCGTCGTCGGCAACCCTTGCAACACCAACTGCCTCATCGCTATGGACAACGCTCCGGATGTTCCCAAAGACCGTTGGTTCGCCATGACCCGTCTCGACGAAAACCGAGCCAAGTCACAACTCGCTCTTAAGGCAGGCGCCGATGTCGCTTCCGTCAAGAAGCTCGCCATCTGGGGCAACCACTCTTCTACTATGTATCCAAACTATTTCGACGCGACGATCGACGGTAAACCAGTCCCCGAAGCCATCGCCGACGAAGCCTGGTTCGCAGACGATTTCATCCCCACCGTTCAGCAACGCGGCGCGGCCATCATCAAAGCGCGCGGACTATCCTCTGCCGCCTCCGCTGCCAATGCAGCGGTTGACACGGTCCAATCCATCATCACGCCCACCGAAAGCGACAACTGCTTCAGCGTAGCCGTGCATTCAAATGGCGAATACGGCATCGAGCCCGGACTCATATATTCTTACCCGATGAAGAGCGACGGCGAAAACCTGAGCATCATCGAAGGACTCGACATCAACGACTTCAGCCAAGAGAAGATCAAAGCCACCGAAGCCGAGCTAAGCGAAGAAAAATCCATGGTCGCCGACCTGCTTCCATAAATCGACAAGCGACGCTTTTTACTGACTTTCAAATCAAGGAGGACCATCAAGGTCCTCCTTTTTTATTGTGCCCACCAGCCCAACAATCAGGTAGCGGCCGATCTCCGAGCGGCCATATTTTGTAGCGGGACGACTGCGTCGTTCCGATTGATTTACGACAATGGCCGCTCGGAGATCGGCCGCTTCCAATAAATCCTACTCCCCTTTCGCCACTCGAACATCCACCGGCGGCAATTCCTTGATATGCACGTCGCGCTGCGGGTAAGGAAATTCTATTCCATTTTCCTTAAACAGATCCCAAATACGTATATAGAAAGCGCTGCGAATATTCCCAAGCCCATCGACAGGATCAAGTATCCAAGCTCTCATTTCGAAATCCACCGAATTGTCGCCATACCCCGTAAGCCTCACCGCGGCTGGCGGATCCTTCAATATTCGCCCATCTTCATTCGCCGCCTCCAAAGCGAGTTCCATCGCTTTGTGGATGTCCGACGTATAGGAAACGCCAAACGGAATCTTCACCCTCACCTTGTCGTCGCTGAAGGACCAATTGACAACCTTCTCGGTGATCATCATTTCGTTCGGAATCAAATGCTCCGTCCCGTCGCGCGTGATGACCGACGTGTACCGCGCCCCGAGCGTGTTGATCCAACCGTAGGTGTTGTCCACCTCGATCACATCGCCTGGCTTGATCGACTTATCTCCCAACAAGATCACGCCGCTAATCAAATTTGAGATCACTTTTTGGAAGCCGAAGCCCAAGCCCAAACCGATCGCGCCGCCCAGCACCGCGAATGACGTGAGATTCACGCCTATCGAGCTTATCGCGAACAAGATCGCCGCAGAAGTGATCACGACCTTAAGGATCTTCATAAACAGCACCTGAAGCGCCGGCGACGTACTCTTCATTTTACCGACCCGCGATTCCAAAATGCGAATCACCCATCCAGTCAGAGGAAACAGTATCGAGATCGCAATGAACCCTTTAACCAAAGTGAGAAGCGTCACCTGAGTCTGGCCCGACTCCGAAAACGGGAACAGCCTAATCCCGTTGAGCCCCTCTCGAATAACTTCCCAAATGCCAAAGCAATTCAAAATGAAGAACATCGCCAAGACATAGAACAGCGGCTTGTAATAGACCTGGCTCTTAATTCGAAGCGGCAACGCGGCCGATATCAACCACAAGGTCGCCATGCTCGCCGCAGCTCGAGCCAGAAGATAGTTCTTATTTGAGGACGCCGTAGCGCTGCCACCCGCTTCTCGATACTGAACACCGCCCGTATCGGCAGCGTCCGCCTCCACCGCCACTGATCCAGCCGGAACCGACAGATCGGGCTCGGGAACATACGAGTCGAGATAAAGCGAGACCGACCAAAGCAAACTCGCCAGAAGCAGGCGGAAAAGATTATCGCTTATCCAATCGATAATCCCTTCGATCCAATCGTCGCGTTCCTCGATAGCCTCCGTCACCCGGCGAAGCAAAGGCTTCAGTCCCAGCAGCAAAACAAAAGCCAAGGCGAAAGCCCCACCGATCCCCGCCAGTTGCATCACAAGATCCTCGCCAATGAAAATCTGCTTGAACGAGTTCCACCAAGGCTCGGCGTATTCGGACCACAAGCTAGCGGCCCAGGAGTTGAGGTCTATACCCAGGAGCGAAGAGAAGAAAAGAGGCATAACCACAGGCTAGGCCAAACCTCCCCGCGCATTCAACTTGATTTCTCCATCAAAAGCGTCGATAAGCCCCTCCTGTTCTTTGATTTGTCAAAAATGCTAATACAGCATCCGACAAATCGAATCCAAGAAGGCCAATTCAAGATCTCACTTCTTAGTTCCGCCTTCTTACTTCTTAATTTACTAGAGGGGGTGTTCCGGATTCGACCTTAAGTTGGAGCGTCTGGCTGCATGTCGAGGATGATGGTTGGCCTCGCAAAAATATCCATCAACACAATAAATGGCACACATGAAGAAATGCCTCTAGCTGCTTAGTTCAGCTACGTTCCCCTGCCGATACTCGCTAGGCAGACGGAGCGACGACTAGCGAGCATAGCTTAGGCGGTTGTCTGCTGCGCCCAAGCCGTACTTCATCAGCGGGCTGGCTGATCCAAGCAGCGCGGTTTCGTCGCGGCTAGATCGGCGAGATCAAAAACGAGAACAAACATGTAGACGCCTTTCGTGAAAGCTCAAGGGACGCGGGTTCGACTCCCGCCACCTCCACCAATTTATCAACGACTTAGCTTGCATTTGCCAATAGTAATTGGCAAATTTGACAAATAATGGCAAAGCAATCGTTTAAGATCGCCCGGTTCAAGAACCCGAGCGGCCAGTTCGTCCATCGCCTTTCAGGCACATTGAACGGCGAACGCATACGGAAGAATTTCGACACTCGCAAGGAGGCCGTCGCATTCCGGCAGAAGCTCGACATCATACGGCTGAATGAGCCATCGAGCGGCCAGACAATCTGGACAACGCTAAGCCTCGAGGATAATCGAGAGGCCATTGCCGCAAACAATATCCTCAAAGCCGCCGAGTCCAAGCGTACGCTCACCTTCGCAGTCAAATATTTTCTCGAACACTACAAGGAAGTAGCGGAGCAAATGAGCCTTCCCGAAGCGGTCAAAGAATACCTTCTCGAAAAACAGATCGAAATGGAACGCGAGATAATCACCTCCCGGCAGCTTCGAGCCATCAAATTCGAATTGCTGAAACTCTGCGACTACTTCCCCGCACGAATCGTCGGCGAGATTGGCCCCGAAGAAATCAAGGAATACCTCAATGCCCCACCCCGATACCAAAACAAAAACCGCAAGCCGTCATCAGCTCCTTCTCTCAAGACCTGGAACAATCGACGCGGCTACTTGAGCACCTTTTTCAAATACTCTCTCTCCAAGAAGTTCGTAGCGGAAAACCCAATACTCGAAGTACCGCAATACAAGATTAAGAAAGCTCGCGGTACCGCAGCCACACTCTCTGCAACGGAGGCCCGCGAATTCATGGCCTTCCTCGAAAACTATCGCGGAAAGCAAAACAAAGACGGTTCCTGGTGGGGCGAAAAAGGCTGTATGATTCCCTACTTCGCCCTCGCTCTATTCGCTGGTGTTCGCCCCGATTATAAGGATGGAGAGATTACGAAATTACGCGCGAATAGCATTCAACTAGATACGAACGTCATCCACATCGAACCGGAAGTTTCGAAGGTAAACGAAAAGCGAACAATCAAAATCCAACCCAATCTTCGGCTCTGGTTTGGAAAGTATCCGCTCGCAAAATTTCCCATCATCCCAGAACGCCGATTTCGCGACATGTGGGTCGATGTCAGGAAAAACTTCACGCTTCCCCACGATGGGCTTCGGCACACCTTCATTTCAATGACCGTCGGGTCGTTCCGCTCAGTAGGCGATGCATCACTACAAGCAGGAAACTCCGAACTAGTTATCCGCAAACACTACCTCGACTCAAAATCCGTCGAGGAAGCGGATGAATTCTGGAAAATCCACCCCAAAGGAACGAAGCTACCTTCAAACTTAATAAAGCACGAAGGCCGATTTCAAAAATCAGACCTCAAAGTTGTGTAAACAAGAAAGAAGGCAATCTTGCTAGTCGCTAGCAACGGCCCAAGTGAGGATACCAGAGGTACTAAGGCATCTCTACATTAGCGACTTGAGACCTTGTACTTGCTTGACAGTTCTTTACGAACCTCACCGATGTCAAAACGCACCAAATGCCCAATTTTGATGTAGGAAATACGGCGAGTAGATTGCATCTGTCTTACCCAGCGGAGCGAAGGTCGGCAATCATCGTCGAACAGAGCGTTAAGCAAGCCTTTGGCATCGACCAATCTTGTGCCATTTTCCGATTCTTCTATCGTTGTTTTATCCTCGCTCATTGGGATGTTTCACTTTCTGGCCTTAGACGCTCAGACATACGGTTTTTAATTCTAGCAAAGTTGGAAGAGAATCTGTCCGCACACCTCCACTCTAGTTGATTGTCTTTTAGAAAAACAGGGGAACTTTGATTTCAGAGATTCCCCAATTCTCAATAAACAGGGCTTAGCGAGCCCGCTATGGGGAACGACGCAATCGAGCCAAAGTCGCTTCCGGCTCATAATCCCGCAGCGGTACCCTTGGTTCTTTCCGGAGCCGAAGGCAGAGATCAGGAGGTCTAAGTCCGACCAAACAATCCAAGCCCTGCACCCATGAAGGCCCAAGGTTTAAACCCTTGGGCCTTCGCCATTTAAAAGACAATCAACGACTTACGGGGATTGATTCGGCCCATTACGCCTTTGGGGTGGAAATTAAAGCGCTTTCCAAGCAGTTGAAACATTCTGAAATATCGCCGAATTACGTGAACAAAAGCCCCACTTTTGGCCCCACTAATAACGCCCTCGCCTCTATTGCTAAGCATCACTGCGGCAAATGTCTTAATTGGAACATGAGGTTTGGAATATGACTGATAAGTATTTTCTGGGAGAACATTTCATCAATACATTACCAGTTATCGTCCGGGATCGACCCCCGCCACCTCCACCATTAGACCAGTCGTGACAAGCCGCGATAAATGCACGACCTGCTACCTGTATACATCTGGCAGGGCCTATCTTTAGCGTCAATTGTTCGGTTGACGCATTTCGATTCCTCAGAATCCCTTGTTCGGTTAATCCCTCCCTTAAAGTTGGCTCCGCTTCCATGTGAAATTACGGAGCAACGCTCACAACTATGTTCGTAGACGTAAAAGTTTCTGGTCAAATCAGGCAACTAGCCGCCAATGACGATCTTTCTCGATTGGCTTCAGCTCCCTCGCCTATAGGGTACAGCCTCGCTGGCGGACTAGATTTAGTAAGTGCCGCACTGCAATCGTACGAGCATGATAAGGAGGGGTTGTTGGAGGCAATCATTGGAAGGAGCCCTTTCCTTGGCGACCTCCTGGAGTATTGTAGAACAATACAAACTGGCCCCCAAGCAATCAAACTCGAATGCCTTTCGGGACATGCAGAAGCTAGATCAACGGAAGGAATAGATTCCGGAGAGCTATCGTGGATTCAATTCTTGGAGCGATACCAAGCAGCACTCCGGGCGGAGGGATTCGCTAGAAAGCTTTCTCTTAGCCTCGCATCAGCAGTCGAGGAAATGGCAGACAATATTCCGAGACATTCCACAGAAGATAGCGAGCAACTGCCTTTTCATTTAGTGGCGTGGCACGTCAATGACGGCAGTAGCGCAATCGCGGTCATCGATCACGGCATCGGAATACTATCCAGCCTTACTCGAAACCCTAAGTGGTCGAGCATCTCCAATGACAGGGATGCAATTAAAAAGGCGGTCTGTGAAAACGCGAGCAGCGTCGTGCAGGCTTCGGAGGGCAACGGATTTGAAACATTCACTCGAAACTTCCTCGGAATAGGCGGAATGATAACGATAACCAGCGGATCCGCTGGGATCGACATGTCTGGTTCTTTGGACTCCAAACGGGCTACCCTTCGAGGTACTGCCAATTTTCCTGGTACTTCTATCTTTGCCACGTGCACGAAGAACGGGAAACCGATTTTTCCATAATTTCCTTGCGTCACGTGATAACGTGATGATAAAACATAAACATGATTAAGATTGTGATCTCAGACATGCTCGGTAGCCGAGCTTATGCGGCAGGCGCTCTCTTGGGTACAAAGCACTTCGATCTAGCTAAGAACAAAATAAGGGACTCCATCGAGAGTTCCGACGAAATCAGCGTATTGCTCGATTTCGACAAGGTAGAGTTCGCAACTCCTAGCTACCTAAAAACGATGCTTCTTAGTCTATACAATTGCTCCAGACTATTTACCCAAAGCCTGACCTACGAGGAAGCGAAGGAAGCGAATTCTGAACTCGAACCATTCCCCCTTATTCCTATCTTGGAAAACGCGTCTGAAGATGTTGAAGACGCTGTCAACGAAGTCTTCGGCCGACGGGGTGTTGCCATCTTCAGTGCTGTAAGAATAGACGAGGGAAAGGTTGCGAGCGCGAGACTACTCGGCAAATTGGATCCCGCGATTAAGGATACGCTTCAGTTTTGTTCCGAGTACGGAGAAACCACGGCAGGCGACTTAGCTAAGAATTTGCCCGCAGTAGGAATCAGGCCATCAGGATGGAGCAACCGACTTGCGGAACTTCATCGCCTAAGATTGTTGAGCAGACGCAAGGCCGGTAGGAGCCTAGTTTACACATCGCTAACGGAGGAGATAATTGATGGGGTTAATATTTCTTGCTGAAAAAGCAAAGCGTTTCAAACACAGGAGCGATCGTGCATTCGAGACCGTCTTCCTCGAATCCAATCTATTCACCAGTTCGGCTCCTGAGTTCGAGGAAACCTACCGTTTTCGATGTCCTTCAGCGACCGGAATCATAGCTCCAGGAAGTAAAGCCACGCTTGTTTCCCTTGATGAAAGCGTAACGATAGCGACAGGACCTTCAGTAATCGGAGAAGCTGACAACGAAAGCAAAAAAGCCCTCCAGGCCTTCTTTGCTTCCCATCCCGAACTCTGCGGTGAGGTACCGGCGGTTTTCTTGGAGCAAGAAATCCTAACAGGCGATTATCTCGTCAAGATCGAGAGGCCCCAAGAGGGGAGTAAGTGACCGGGGCCCAATTTGCCAACTGCCAAGAGTGTAGATACTCTTCCGATTGCCTAGGCATGGCTGAGGAAGACGAATTACTTGGCTGCTTTCACCACTGCCGGGAGGTATGCGTACCGAGAGGGACATGCGACTATACCTGCCCCAACAATCCAGATTCCTACCTTGTCACGAAGAGATGGGCGGAAGTAGACGGGAAAAGCCTAACGACCGATAACTGCGCGCAATTGCCAAATACAAATGGCGTAAAACTACCCTCGTACATACCAAGGATCAACAAAGCATGGAAGAGAGGTAAGAAAAGCAGGAACGCCCGTCCCTTGGACACAGCTTGGGCGGCTGTCTCACTCTTTCAGCTTTTTAAGAGCATAGGCAAAAACGAATACGCACCAATAGCAGAGAACGGCGAAGAACTTCGGAAGCTGTTTTGCCTAAGGAGCGACTGTAAAATCATCGCCGTTGGAGTTGGCGAGGACCGACATCTTGAGCGATACTGGAGCTTTCACAGCCAATACGAAACTGCCAAAGCGTTGGCGAAACTCGACCTAGAATGCGTTACGCCTCCAAACTTTTCCTACTTTCTCGACCTACCCAAGACACACCACATTTGGAATACGAAACGTATCCTCAAGGTAGGCGACTCCTTTGCTTTTGAAGGGGTCGCAACTGCTCCGCATGTGTACGCAACGACCCAACGCGAATGGGAATTCTGGACAAGTTTCTATACGGAACAAGAACACTTAAACCTCGTGACGCTGGAATTCCAAACAGCGGACAGCAACAACGGGCGAGCCGAAAGAACAATGAACAACATCATTCGGTTCCAAGATAAATTGGGTAGACCTATTCACCCGATCCTAGTCGGAGGTCGAGAGGCAGCGAGGTACGGAGCATCAAACTTCGACTCATACACTGTCACAGATTTCAATCCCTTCATCAAGGCCACCAAAAGACAGATCCTACAGGTTAAAGGAGACGGTAGACTCAAATGGCTAGAGCTGAGGACCGAGCGTGAGACAGGGCTGTATCAGCATATCAATCACAACATCACAACGTATGCCGAACACATCGAAAAGAACGAGATTCTAAAGCCTCTCGATCAAGTTCAAGAGGATCCACAAATGGATCAAATTCAAAACGCCGGGGACGAATTTCAATTTGATTACGGAAAGACCACCCATTGCAACCTTCATACTCCTCGGTGACGTCCTTTCC
>JAJFLS010000483.1 GCA_021772595.1 Opitutales bacterium | reverse complement strand
TAACTTGCTTCTCAATGAATCGCTATCCAATCGAAATTCACGGTCTGTTCATCGCTCCTGAGCACAAGGTGTTCGGCAAGGGCAAGGAGGATTTGAGCGGGGATGATCTCGATTCGAAGAAATCGGCGAACCTGATTGCCGATTCGGGTATCGAAGGCGATCGGTTCTGTCGGCCGCGACCGGACTATGATGGGCACGTGACTTTTTTCAGCATGGAGGTTTGGGAGAAGGTTTCTCGCGCTCTCGATCTGCCTGAAACTATAGGACCGAAGGTGACGCGTCGGAATATCATCGTATCGGGCGTGGATCTAAAGGCGCTCTACAGTGTCGCGTTCACCATTCAGGATATCCAGTTTTTCGGTACAGTTCACTGCGCTCCCTGCTTAGCGATGAATCGCGCTCTCGGAGCCGGAGCGCGAGAAACTATGCGAAGCCGAGGTGGTCTAAGGGCGCAAGTTAAGACCGGCGGGCTTCTGAATTGCAGTCCGTGCGAACTGCTTACTGGCATTCGATTCGATCCTGCAAACGCAAGCTCCCAGATCCCCTTGCCGAAGATTCCGTGATTACGCGTTCTGCACCGAATATTGAGGATCATTGTCTTTCCAATTTCCTTCGCGACTCGACGATCGCCATTGGGTCCTCGGGTTCGATGTCGCTATCAACATACTTGTCGAGATCCCGCAGAGCGATGACCTGGTAATTGTATTCGTGCAGGTGATCCATGAATCGCTCGAAGGTTTCGCGAGGGACGTGGACCCAGGGGTGTTCACCTTCCGGCACGCCGTGGAACTGGTGTACGACAGCTTTGCCGTCTCGCGCGCCTTCCAGCGTTTCAACGAATTCCTTAAAAGTGTAGCCAGGGCGAGGAATGCCCGCCGAGAGAATAAGCAATGGATGGTCCTGCTCCGGCTCGTAGGGGAATCCGCGTTCGCCTCCTCTTGGGTATTCAGGATAGCCGCCCCGACGCGCCCAACGTATGCCATGTTGCTTCAAGGATCTCGATGGCGGGCAGCTCGATATTGTTGCCTGGCCAGGCGAAGGAAACCGCGCGCGGTATTTCGTATTCTTCGCAACGCGTGTCGATGGCCGCGAGTTGTTCTTCCAGCCTGTCGATATTTCCTGGTTTCACGCCCATGTGGTCGCGCGTGTGGTTGCCGATCTCGAACCCGTCGCGATGGAGCTCCGCAATCTCGTCCCAGGTCATGTAGTCTTTTTTGTTAGTCTTGAAAGTGAAACCTTCAGTGATGAAGAAGGTCGCTCCAAAACCATATTTCAGGAGAATAGGCCGAGCCACTGTATAATGGGATTTCACGGAGTCGTCGAAAGTGAGCACGACCAACTTGTCTGGCAAAGCTTCGAAATCGGAAACGCCTTCGCCATTTTCCTGCGCGACCAACGAAGCCGCCATGCAGATAAGCGCGCCGATTAGCCATGAGCCTTTCATGAGGACCATTCTCCTAGAAGGCGCCCAATAAGTCAATCTGCAGGGAATTCGATTTACTGGACAGTCTCTGACTGTGCTATCGCACGATTAGATTCGAGGGCGCAGCCGGCGGATCCGGAGGAGGCGGATCCGGAGGGGGCGGATCGGGAGGAGGCGGATCGACTGAAACTACTTTGGCTAGACGGACTTGATCCAACAAAAACTGGTCGCCGGATTGGGCGTCGTCGGCGAACCAGAAATACAGCCTTCCGTCGGCGACCGTTGAACTGAAGTTCTCGGTCGTAAAATTCAGGGTGAACGTTTGCCAGCTGGTTGTCAGATTCGGTTTGGCCTTGTTGAGTCCATAGTTGGTGTACGGGCTGACGTGCTTGGCTAGAGTGATCCGGAGATCGTGCCCGGTATTCGAATACGCCGCGAAGGTCAGTTGGTAATTCGTATCGGGCTCCAACTGGAGTCCGGTTTGCATCAGCTGGACATTCGTTCCGACTGAGTCGATTGTGACTAGAGCCGCGCTGGATCCATCGTATCCCGGATCCGAAGCGACCGCGCTGCCGGACCCGTTGGAATAGAAACTCCACGACTCCATTCCTGATTCGAATCCGCCGTTGGATATGATGTCGCCTTCAAGCTCTGGATCAGGCTCAGGAGGTGGCGGTTCCGGAGGTGGCGCAGCGCTTCCGTAGCGAACGGAGATCGCTGGACCGGGCCACATGATTTCGATTCCGTGGTGAACGGTAGACGAGAAAAACGTAATCGTGTTGCTCCCGCTTTGCAGCGCCGACAGGGGAACGTCGATCTCGTCGTACGAATAAAAATGATCGGCTCCGAATTTTGGCATTTCCAGACTGTTCACTTTCGAGAAGAACTCGTTGCTTTTATCGTCGCCGTTCCAGGTCGCGACTTGCATTACCGCTTCGCTCGCCGAATCGAGCGAAGGAATGCTTACCGTGCTGAATTTCGTTTGGTTGATTCTGACCCAATGTTTTTGCGGCACGCCGCTCGGCTTGTGTATCCTGACCGACGAGTCCGGACGATCCAGATTCAGTCCCGTGATCGCTGGGCTGACATACCAATAGCCGTTAGTATCACGTATTCTGGCAACCAGCTTGATCACGTCGATCGCCTGGTCGGGAACCCAACTGGTGTTCCAAGTAGCCGAGAAAGGGGCGGTCGTGTCCGTGCCAACGTGGTTACGGATCTCTATCGGGTCGCTCCATGATGCACGATGATAGTCCCGCTGCCATCCAAGATATACTCCGTCCCCGTCCTTGTCGTAGCCATAGTAGTACGCGATGAAATCGACACGGTCGGCGCTTTCCGACGCCGTCGCTGAGACAACTGGATTCTCGTCAAACGAAGCGTCCTGCAACGGAAAGGTTATCTGCCCAGTCGCATGGGGCTTGCTGGAGTCGTAGTAAACTCTAACAACCGCTCCGTACCAGCCCCATTGGCCCCAGTCCCAATCGTTTTTGTCGCTAGTGCCTTCCAACTGATTGCTTCCCTCGACGAGGTCTGCGAGCGGAAGCGGGATCAAGTGATTCACTTGCTGCATGTACTTTGTCCCCACCAGCTCCGGAATGTCGATCCACGGCATTTCGTTGAGCCGAAACTTCTTGCCGGTGGTAGCTTCGTGGCCTTCCCAAAAGTCGATTACGATTTCCGCACGCGTCGCTCCCTGGAGATCGTCTATCGTCAGGTCGATCACCGCGTTTGGGAGGAACTCGGCGCCCTGCGGATACTTCACAAGATCCATGTCCGGATCGGTCACTCGCCAATTCGTAGTACCCATCGTAACGACATACTCCTTGTAGATGTCTCCCGATTTCGGGCCGCCTTCGGAAAAGCCTGCAAAGACGACTCCCTGGGTCAGCATCGACAAAACGCTCGCGATCAATGGGATTTTTTTCATGAAGATTAATGGATCCGACTATTGCTGATTCGCGCTAATGCTTGGGGGAGGGATCGGGTAGAAATAAAACAGGCCCAATCGCTCGCGATTGGACCTGTAGTTAGTGTCAATTGACTGCAAAGGAATGGTGTTCTAGTAACAGACGGAGGCGGCGGATTCTATTCGGATTTGGCCAAACCAATTTGATCCAAGAAGTACCAGTCACCTGGACTGGCGTCGCTGGCGAACCAGAAGTAGATCCTTCCGTCGCTGACTAGCGAAACGAAGTTCTTGGTAGTGAAGCTCACGGTGAATAACTGCCATCCCGTCGTAAGGTCTACGATCGCGCGATTGAGCCCGTAGTTCGTATACGGGGAAGTGTGCTTATTTACCGACACGCGCAGATTGTGACCGGTGCTCGAATACGCCGCAAACGTTAGCTCGTAAGTTGTGTTTGGTTCCAGCTGGAGTCCGGATTGAAACAATTGGACATTCGTCCCAATCGCGTTCAATGCGATAAGAGCTGCTTTGCTGGATCCTGCATAGCCTGGAGCCTCAGCGGTCGCGTTGCCCGAGCCGTTCGTATAGAACCTCCACGATGACAGGTTGGTTTCGAAACCGCCGTTCGTGATGACTCCTGAGTCTGGCGGTGGCGGTGGCGGCG
>JAJFLS010000482.1 GCA_021772595.1 Opitutales bacterium | reverse complement strand
GTATCCACGAAATGGATAACTTCGTCGCCGACAAGCTCAAGGAGCTCGAAGCGGCCGGACTCGCCGACGACACCATCGTCTTCTACTACTCCGACCACGGTGGCGTCATGCCGCGCAGCAAACGCTTCATCTACAACAGCGGAACTCACGTCCCGCTCATTGTTCGCGTACCCAAAAAATGGGCTCACCTAACCCCGCATAAAGTCGGCAGCGAAACCTCCGAAATGGTCGGCTTTGTCGACTTCGCCCCCACCCTTCTCAGCATCGCCGGAGCCAAGATCCCCGAGCACATGCAAGGCCGCGCCTTTCTCGGCGAAAAACGCTCGGAAGCCCCAGAGTACGCCTACACTTTCCGCGCCCGGGCCGACGAGCGCATCGACTTCAAACGCGGCGTGACCAATGGGAAATTCAACTACATCCGCAACTACCTCGCCTACCTCCCCACTGGTCAGCACGTCAACTATCTCTGGGACAATCCCGTCGCCGGAGAATGGGAAATCCTTTTCAAAGAAGGCAAGGCTACGGCCGCCCAAAGCGCCTTCTTCCTCCCCGCTCCGCTCGAAGAGCTCTTCGACCTGGAGGCCGATCCCGACGAAGTACACAACCTCGCCAATGATCCCGCACATCGCAAAACTCTCCTTCGCATGCGCGCCGCCAACCGGGCCCATCTTCTGAATACACATGATACCGGCTTCGTCCCTGAAGCGCTCCTCGTCGAGTGGAGCCGAGGTTCCGGAAAATCGCCGCACGACATTTCTCGAGACGAAGTACAATACCCGCTCGAAGACATACTCAATGCAGCCGACATCCTTCTCGAAAAAGGCGACAAAGCGCTCCCCAAACTCACTCGACTCCTCGGTTCGTCGAATCCAGTTATCCAATACTGGGCTCTCGTGAATTGCATGGTCTTGAAAACGGAAGACGAGAAAGCCGTTAAACGCATCACCGCTCTAACCCGCAGTCCGATCGCTTCAATCCGCATCGCCGCTGCCGAGCATCTTGCCCGCATCGGCAAGAAAGACCCGCGCCCCGTCCTCAACGCCGTCCTTCTCAATAGCCCGAACGTCATGGCCCGCCTCCAAGCGATCAACGCCCTCGACCACACCCAAGAGGCCTACCCCTTCGACCCAGCAGTCTTCGAACAGTCCGCCGCCATCTGGCCCACCAACACCAAAGATCTCACCGCCGACTGGATGGGCCGCTACAAAGCCTACGACGTCCGCGTAATGGAGTTTCTCGAGAAGCAGTAATTCGCAATTCAATTTGGACAACGGTCACTTCGTTTCCTTGATCCGCGACCCGTCGCGGCGATGATCCTCGAGGCAACGATTCAAAAATTTGATCCTGACGAACCGAGATGAGTTTGACAGCTTCGCTACTCGATCTCTCTTCTATTCAACCGATGATTGGAGCTTGACGATTATTCAACTCTGTGGCCTGTAAACGGATCATCTAAGGCCACGATAAAGTTTCTTATCAGCAAGAGCCTATAAAGCGTCGGAAGCGGTCTCGCTTGCAATCGCATGGGGCTTCGTAGAATCGGGGATGCTAGTCTCTTTGTCGCGTTACTGGCGTGTCAGCTCCTCCTTTGATAATAGTTTAAAAATGAATACGGTTAAATCGGTTCTCATGCCGAAGAGAGTATGGCCGCTTTGGTGGCTTGCGCTATCGCTAGCGGTAGCGATTCCAATTCTGATTAGGTTCTTGGGGGATGCTCCCGAAGACAATTTTTCCGATAAGGATCGGGGAATTCGGGAAGAGAACGGCACGCCAAACGCGGAAGCGTATTTCCAATTTACGCCTCCAATCGAGCTCTCCAGATTAGCGAATGAATGGGAGCCTCAGCAGGCGCTGATTCTCAGTATTTCCTTTTCTGAAGCGATAAAGGATTTAGAGATCGCTCGTAACTTCGTCAATGTACTCGACGTGGCTCACTCCTATTTGGACATCTACGTCTTTTGCGATCAAAAGGAGCACAAGCAATACGCCCATTTTCTATCGTTAATCAACCCCCACCCCAGGGTCGAAGCGATCTTGGAAAAAACCCATTTCGTCGACTCTCGGTCGCTGTTGCGTTGGACCCGGGACTTTGGGCCGATTTTCGGATTCGGGGCTAGCGACCAATTGGTGACCATCGATTTGGTCTATCGCGACATGATGAAAACGCTCGAAGTAGAAGCCCTAAAGATCGATGAACCTCTCGGTTCTATGCGGGACTTTTTCAATTTGAATGGAGATGCTATGCCGTCTGAAGTCGCGGCAATGCTCCAATCTGAATACGATATTCCGGTCGATATCGTACGCCCCTCAGTGTCAATGGATGGAGGCGATTTCGTTAGCGATGGCCGAGGCAATATTTTCATTTCGAGGCATACGCTTGTTCGCAACGGCGGGAACCGATCCGAACTTGAAAATACGTTCCGTCGTTATTTTGGAGCCAAACGATTACACATTTTGGAAGCCCTTCCGGGTAGGACGATCCCTCACCTCGATATGATCGTTAAATTCCTAGATCATGAGACAGTCTTGCTACCCGATTTCAAGGTCTCGAAGGAGAAGGCAATCAATCCTTACCATGCCGAACTGAACCGAAAAGCGCGTTCGGTTATCGAAAAGAACGAACGCTACTTGCGTAGGCATTTCCCCAATCATAGAATCCTAAAAATGCCAATGCCTCCCATTCTTTTCAAGAGCAGGGACGAAATCGTGAGCGAGGCGAAGCAGGCATTCATGAAGGTTTACGCTCTAGATAAGGGGATGGTTGCAATCGATGAAATCAATCGGCTCACCGATGCCCAGCTAGCAGAACTCGAGCGACAGGTCTTAACCGCCATTAGACGGGAAACGCCCTCGGCGGATTTCAGCACCCTTACCGCGTTCGATGCGGTCTTGCGACAATACGGGCAATTGCCGCTCGAGGCCTTTATCGACCACTACTCGGAACCGGCTACGCGTTACCGATCGTATATAAATAGCGTCTTTCTCCACGCGAAAGATGGAAGACACGCATTCTTGGTGCCGAGATTCACTTCATCGAATTCCGGTGAAAGCGCCTTGCTCGAAAAATGGGAAGCAGACGTTGAGAGCGTATATCGAACAGCCTGGCCCAAGGCGAAGATTCACTGGATCAATTGCGATTCCATGGTTTCGGATCTGGGATTTCTTCACTGCGCGTCTATTACGGTTCCGCTTTTGGCGACGCATTGATTTTTTGTTGATAGGAAATTCAATTGTCATTCATGGAGAGCGCGATTCTTTCCCTGCTTGGGGGAGGACTGGGAATTGCGTTGGCGAGTGGCGCGCTTCAGGGGATTCGGACGTTGGGCTCGACAAATGTTCCGTTCATACGAGAAGCGACGATCGACGGTTCAGCTTTGGCGTTCACGTGCGGACTGTCACTCTTGACGGCGCTGGTGGTTTCTCTGGCGCCGGCGTTGAGGTGGGAGTGAGGAGTGATGCCTGACAAGAGATTGGCAACCGTCAGCCATCGCAAGCCGAATGCTGGCGAATCAACTCTACGGTCATTCACCGCATGACCCGGTTCTCTTCAGATCGAAATCCCGGTGGAATCGTCGAGTCGGCGATTGGCTTAGATCACTTCCGATCGATGAACTCCATGGCCTTCAACCAGTCGTGAAATCTCGTGGGCCAAGTGGCGATGGGGCCGCCGTGAATGCCCAAGCCGTATCCGTGTCCGCCCGTGGCATAGATGTGCAATTCCGCTGAAACTCCCGCTTGGTTCAGCGCCTCGTAGAGTTTCACGCCGCCCGACCGCGGAACGTTGTCATCGGAGGTGTAGGCGAGGAAAACGGGCGCGATGTCGCTTCCGATACGGCTCTCGATTTCCGGCGGCACGCTGGGATAGATCAACGCCAGGAAGTCGGGTCGGGAGCGGACGCGCTCCGTGGGATCAATCGCAGAGGGATCGTTCGGTGCTTTTCGGTTGAGGCGATGATTGCTATGTTGCCGCCTGCGGAGAAGCCCATGAAACCGATCCGATCAGGCTTGATGCGAAATTCCACGGCGTGACGACGCGTCCAACGAATCGCTCGTCGCGCATCCGCGACGCTATCGGTTCTAGTCGCCGGCGGGTTGGTGCGGTATTTCAGTACAATACCCGCCACACCTATCTGGTTGAGCCAGCGGGCCACATCGTGCCCTTCCTTGTCGATGACGACTCGACTGAATGCACCTCCAGGACAGATGATCATCGCCGCGCCGGTGGCCTTTTCTTCCGGCGGCAAATGGACGCTCACGGTGGGAGTGGACACCTGTGAGATGCTGCGGTTTAGTCCGAGGGAGTTCTGATCCTGCGCTCGATTCTCCACTGTCTCGTCATCGTGAGCGGTTGCAGATTCGGGGGCGCCTTCCGGCCAGAGGAGCGTCGCAGGAGGCTCCGCATAGGCGGTGGCGTGATCGCAAAACACTGCGATAGCAGCACAGACGCAGAAGATGCGGCCATGGTGGATCACTGTGTTCACGACGTTGGGTTTGTGCGGGAGTATGGCGAAGTATTGAGAACTTGCTGATTGGCGTTGTCAATTCCTTGCCGACGATTTGAAACCGATGAACGAATCGATCGGCCTGGGCGGCTCGGCGGATAGCCGCTGCTTGCAATCTGGTGGCGCGACATGGCCAAGCCTCCAGTCGCGATTTTCAATTTCGCCCGCAGATTATCCAGATAGAGACAGATAGCGTATTTGTTTCACACCCACGAAGTTCACTAAATACACGAAGAAGATTCTAATGATCCCGCGAAACGCGGACCGCGATACTTACAAAATCCCATCTAAACGCTCGTCACGAATTCGGACCTTTTCCCCGCGGCTTGTCTCGGCGTAGCAGCGCGTAGACGGAAGCGAGTGAAGGAACTAGCGAACGTCCGTGTCCTTCGAAGCCCGAAGGGCGACGAAGGAAGAGAGCGATGACAAAAAACTTCGAAACCCTAACGGGAAAAAACGATTCTGGCAGATAGCAGCACTGAGGACCGACATGTCCTTCGAAGCCTTGGCGAAATAGGAGCCACTCCCTACCCCAGGATATCCTCGATCACGTACGACTTCTCGACGCCTGTCAGGCGCTGATTAAGCCCGCGAAACTTGAAGGTGAATCGCTCGTGGTCGATCCCCATACAGCGTAAAATCGTCGCGTTCAAATCGCGGATATGCACTCCCCCTTCCACAATGTTGTAGGCCCACTCGTCCGTCTGTCCGTAATCGTATCCAGCCTTAATGCCGCCGCCCGCCATCCAAATCGAAAAGCAGCGCCCGTGATGGTCGCGTCCCGCGCTGGCGGCACCGAGTTTCCCTTGGCTGTAAGCAGTCCGCCCAAATTCTCCGCCCCAAATGACCAGTGTGTCGTCCAGCAACCCGCGCTGCTTCAAATCCAAAATCAACCCCGCCGACGCCTGATCGACATCGCGGCACTGCTTCGGCAACTGCGTGGAGATCTTCTTATGCTGATCCCAGCCGCGGTGAAATAGCTGGATAAACCGCACGCCCTTCTCCGCCATCCGCCGCGACAGAAGACAATTCGCGGCAAAGCTCCCCGGCCTTCGAGCTTCGTTTCCGTAAAGCTCAAAAGTCGACTCCGGCTCGTCGCTCAGATCCATTAGCTCCGGCACCGAAGTCTGCATGCGGTACGCCATTTCATAAGCGTCGATTCGGGCATGGATTTCCGGATCCCCAACCTCATCCGCATGGACCCGATTGAGGGCCTCCAAACGATCCAATGCCTTTCGGCGCTGCATCCTGTCCACCCCCGGAGGGTTCTTCAAAAAGTAGACCGGATCCACGCCCGAGCCGAGCTTCACGCCTTGGTAGTTGGATGGCAAATAGCCGTTGCCCCACAAACGCGAAAACAGCGGCTGCCCAGGATTCTTGCCCGACCCTTGCGAAAGCAAAACCATGTACGCCGGAAGATCCTCGTTGTCGTTGCCCAAGCCATAGCTGAGCCAGGAACCCATACTCGCGTGTCCCATCTGCTGAGAGCCCGTATTGATGAATGTGACAGCCGGGTCGTGATTGATCGCCTCCGTATTCAAACCTCGGAGAATCGTGATCTCGTCCGCCACCTTCTGCGTGTACGGCAAAAGATCGCTGATCCAAGTCCCGTGTTTCCCGCACTGCTTGAAACCCCAGAACGGCGCCACGAACGGATAGCTCGACTGGTTCTCCGTCATCCCCGTCACGCGCTGATTCCCCCGCACCGAATCCGGCAGCTCCACGCCGTGCAGCTTTCGCATGGCAGGCTTGTAGTCGAACAAGTCGACATGCGACGGTCCTCCCGACTGGAAAAGATAGATCACGCGCTTCGCCTTCGGAGCGAAATGCGGCAAGTATCCAAGCCCCGGCGACGCGGAAGCAGACGACCCATCCAATTCCCCACCCCGTAAAAACTGAGGCAACAGCATCGACCCCAACGCTGCCCCGCCCAAACCTCTGGCAATCTCGCCAAACACAGAGCGCCGCGTCAGCTTCCGATGAAAGTCAATGAAAGGGTCCATGCTATTTCAAGGTAGGGAGGACCGGCTCGGTCCTCCGG
>JAJFLS010000481.1 GCA_021772595.1 Opitutales bacterium | reverse complement strand
CCTCGGTGACGTCCTTTCCGAATTGAGATCCCCAATCGACTATGTCCATCCATTCCATGTAGTTAATGTCGAACGCAAGCCCAGAGCGGATGCCAATCCAGTGCGTGTATTTCAAAGACCTCCACGGACTCCCGGACCAAGAGCCCTCCAGCTGGATAAGAGCTAACCCAGCGTCAATAGGTACTCTTTCTGTTTTTTCAAACTCCGCTCCTATTTTTCTTAGAGCGCTTAACATGCCACGACTATTAACGTAGCCTTTTACCTCAAATTCAGGAAAGAACTTCATCGTTTCGAAAACTCTCACGCCTAACACAGCAGCGAGAGAAATCGGACCGCAGTTTGCGCCAAAAAAGCGAATAGCCTGCCCGATATCACCGGGCGTCGCAACACGAGCTTGATCTGTGAAAGCTATGGCCATCCTAGAATGTATTCTCGTTTTCTACGCAAGAACTGAACGCGTCATTCAGATCTTCAACAATCGCCTGCCGTTGGTCCATCGGCAAAGATAAGAACTTGTTCCTCCATCGTTCCTTTTTCCTCTTGAAAGACTGTCGCCCTCGGAAGTCCCAACCGACAAATCGAAGATCGTGTCGGAGGCTAGGCTCAAAATTCAACCACAAGGACTCGGTACGCTTTCCCATGCGGGTGGCGTAGCCAAAATCGACCCTCTTCCAATTAGCCAGCGCGTTGTCATACTTTTCGCACCTGTAACCCGAAATCATTACATGACATGGCAAATTTCTTAATAATTCCAACAACGAATCATGGTCTTCTTCGGAATAATCATGACGGTAAACCCTACTGGACCGTCTCGTCGAAGGAACGTAAGGAGGATCGGAATAAACGAGTTCATCCCCGAACCATATCCGTTCTTTGAGAAAAATCTCAGCCCTGCCGCAAATGAATTTATATCTGCTGTCATAGCCACCGAAGCCACCGACAACGGAAGGATCCAAATCGATACCTATATTTGCCGCAGCGGCGCGCTTGTTCGCTATCACAGATCCTCCTCCTAGATGAGTCTCAATGTACGTAGCATGGGGCGGCATGAGACTGACGATTTTATGAAAGCACTTCGATTTACCTCCGGGATAACTCACTTTCAAAGTATCGTCATTTTCGACGATGAAAGCGAGAAAAATGTTACCCGCAATGGAACTAAGCAGCTCACGGACTAGATTTGACCGATCTCCGATCTCGAATCTTTAGGCTAACTCAAACGCCACTCACGCAAAGTCTCAACAGCATCTAAGTATTAATTACCCCACTCGCAGCTTTGTTGTCAATTTTTGGACTATCCAGCATCCGGGACCGTCGCTGGCCTCGTAATCTTAGGAAAACCCACAAACGGTCAAGGATCAACCTAAAGCCTGACATGCGAGGTGATTAAAACAACTCCGATTGAACACGGCGAATGATGCGAAGCATCACATCAATCGCCGAAACAACTTCATCCTCACTCAAACCAACATCCTTCCCCTCGACTCCCAAGTCACTCACCTTCTCAAGATACTTCCGATCTACAATCCCGAGATTGTGCGTAATCGGGTGACGTTTCTCCAAAGTCGTCTTGAATGCCTTCTCTTCCCTATCATCCGTCACAGGTCCGATATTGACATTGAACAACTCGCGACAAACCTCCAACGCTCCATCGTACCCTTGAAAGCGGTTCCTAATTTTCCTCTTCTTGATTTTCTCGATCTCTTCCGAGCCCTTGCCCTCATCCATCAACCTGCGGATAGCAAGAGCCTTAAGAGATGCCTCGAAAACCGACACAATATTCTCAAGCCCGTTTTCAATGTCCCGAGCCGCAACGCGAGCTCCCAATTCCTCACTTCTTCTTGGCACATCGCCAGCAAAACCGCAATTGATCTTCGTCCTTGCGATTCTTCCAAATCAGGGCAGAGGGATCGAGCTTCTTTAGTAGGTAGGTCTTTGGCATCTATCCAATATAAGGCACTTTGATTAATTGCTATCCTGACGGATTTTCGGTTCGTAAGTTGTTGATGTTCAAAAGGCGTGTTTTCTGGAAATTGAATTAATCAAAGTGCCCCTTAATAAACGAGTAAAGGTCAACGTTGCTAACCGTCCTGATCGCTAATCTTGTGGATCGCATCAATCGCCGCCTGTTCAATGAGCTCGTCGCTGTGACTCTGGAGCATTCTGAGTCTGGGCAGCACATCAGCCGCCTGAGGACCGAGGTCTCCGAGCGCGTGTATCGCTCTCAGCTGTAACTGAACTCGCCCCTTGTCCAAAGTCTCAATCAAGAGTGGGATGGAGGTGTCAACCTCGCGTCCTAACCGGCAAAGCGAAATCGCCGCGTAGCGCCGATGGGGATCGGACTCGTCGTGCAGCATTGCGATCAAAAGCGGGACGCCAGGATCCGCAGCGTCTCCCATGAAACCGAGAGTGTAGGTAGCGGATGCGCGGACGGGGCTCTTCAGGTTAAGCTCCTCAACCAAAGCAGGAACAACTCTTGGGCTGGCAGGACCGATCTCGACAAGACTCCCAATGGCGATGGACCGAACAAAGTCATCGTCGTCATACATCAATTCAACCAGAAAATCTGCTACGGCGGAACTGGGAGGAAACGAGCCGAGGGCCGAGGCTACTTCCATTCGAACGAGAACTTCTTTGTCCTGCCTCATCCCAAGGATGGCGGGTGCGGCCTTCGCATCGCGCAAGGAGCCCAGTGCCTTCACGGCCGCGGCCCGAACTTGCGAGGCCGAACGTTCAAGTTGGCGGACAAGGAGATCGACGACGGCCTCTCCGCCGAGAGGAGCCAGCGCCTCAATCGCGATTGCACTTAGGTATTCGTCATCGGATGTAACAGCCTCGATCAGGACTGCCTTTGCTCTCGGATCTCCGATCTCACCCAGTGCCTCGACACCCGATTGATCGACAGAACCCCATTTACCATTCATGGCCTTGCGAACGACAGCGATGAGCATTGGTACCGCTTCTGGGCCCAGCGAGGACGCTTCCTCCAGTTCGGCTTTTCCGGCAAGAAATAGGACCTGCTCCTCGACTGAAGCCGGTTTCCAGCCCAGTTTGGTCAAATTACGGCTGGCGCCGCTCACGACCTCCCAAACGTCGCTCCCCATTGAAGACACTAAGTATGGGATTGCCGCCTCGCCGATTCGCACAATCACGTCTCCAGCCCGAGCCATCCGGGCTCTTCGCTGTCGTTCCTTCAGGTGCCCCGTCGGCCCATAGAATCGGCGAGGAGGCGGAGCGAGAGCAGACGTTAGGGCTGGAATAGCAGGTTCCCCAATGCGGAGCAACTCTGCACTTGCGAGATCGATAACGAGTTGCTCGGACGAGGTCAACATTCCCACAAGCGCGTTGACCACGACCTCCTCGGAGAAAGACGAGAACACTTGTTTGATGGGTGGAACGTCCGAAACGCCGATGCTCTGAAGCGCGTAGTGACTGAGAAGTCTTAAGCGAATCGCCTGATCGTTCGTAATGCCTCCCGTAGACGTGACGGCCGAGCGTATGCCATTTCGTTGTTCTTCCTTCAAAAGCTTTCGCAAAGCACGTTCGGCACCTTCTGCACGGGAACCCAGCGCAGCCAAAGCGATCGTCGCCTCATATCGGGCATCGATCGTGTTTGGCCAGTCCAACTTCTCGATGAATAGTTTCATCGTCGAACTTTCTCCCTTCGCTAGGGATCCTGGGTCTACCCGCGCCGAAGTCTCTGCGATTGCAACCATTGCTCTCACCCGGGCTTCGGGCACCTCGATGGTGTTGGCAACTCTTAGTGCCGCGTCCACGTCTCCCCGCCGTGCATGTGCGCTGGCGACCTTCGACAAAACATCGGCCCGCTGATCGTCATTGTCGATTCGCTGTGCGATCGTCCGAGCTCTTCGATTGTCTCCGATAAGCATAAGCGTCGCGGCAATTTCGGCGAGCGCCGAATCGTTTCTGCCAAAGGACGATTCCGCCACACCGATGGCATTTTCGGCATGTTTGAGGGTGTCCTCGGAGGCTTGTTTATCTCCTCTCTCGAAATGAGCGCGGGCAATCCCAGCTAGGGCGACACCGCGAGTCGCCGAGTTCGAAATCCGCCCGGCCACCTCCTTCGCATGATCGAACGCGGCCCGCTCCGCTTCGGCAACAGCTGTTACTAAGTATACGTCGTCGAACCTAGGATTGATCTCCGAGTAGTTTTCTACCTGAAAGCGTGCACCCGCGAGCTTCGCGGCGTCGGCGATGCGATCTATTTTCCGCAATTCTTCCACCGACTTTAGCAATACGCTCTCGGCGAAGCTTGCCTCGGGGATCGCCAGATTGAACTCGATGGCACGCGAGAGGTCATCGTTCACGGAAAGTTCGACCATTACCCCGAGGAAAACGGACTC
>JAJFLS010000049.1 GCA_021772595.1 Opitutales bacterium | reverse complement strand
GGAGGGATTCGATATTAGCTGCGTGCGTTCGCCGACCATGGAGCACGAGACGAACTCGATCGCTCGATTCATCGAGCGCGATGCCGATCAGCCTTTTTGCTTGGTAGTCGCTCTCGTCGAACCTCATGTGCCTTGGGTGATGGGTGATCGATCCCAATATCCGGACAAGGAGATCAAGTTGCCTCCCTATTTGGTGGATACGCCGACGACGCGCGATGCCTATGCTCGGTACTTGGCGGAGATCACTTTCATGGATGGGCAAGTCGGAGAGATTCTGGATACGCTGGATGTCTCAGGAAAATCGGACGACACCTTGGTTCTTTTCACCTCGGAGCAGGGTGCCCAAATTCCGGGATGCAAATGGACAAACTGGGACAATGGATTGCATACGGCGTTGATTGCTCGATGGCCAAGCCGGATCGCTCCGGGGAATCGCACCGACGCGATCGTGCAGTATGCGGATTTCGCGCCGACATTCGTCGAGGTGGCAGGTGGCGACGTGAGTGATTTTGATTTTGACGGAACGAGCTTTACTGCTTCGCTTCGCGACCACCAGAAACCCCATCGCGACTATGCCTACGGAATTCATAATAACATTCCTGAAGGCCCCGCCTATCCCATTCGAACGGTTACGAATGGAGAATTTCGATACATTCGAAATCTGTTGCCGGACGAGCTCTATATAGAAAAGCACTTGATGGGCGTTAAGGGAAACGGGGCATTGAATAATCCCTATTGGAGCACTTGGGTATTCGAAAGCGGGCAGACAGAAGAGGCGGAAGCGATTGTGAAACGCTACATGAAGCGTCCCGCCGAGCAGCTTTATCACACGAGCGAAGATCCTCACGAATTGACTGACCTAGCGGACGATCCTCGTTACTCTGCGATCAAAGCCGAGCTGTCTCGAGAGCTCGATCTGTGGATGCACGACCAAAACGACCCCGGAATTCCAGTGGACACGCGCGAAGCCCACGCCGCAGCGAAGAAGGGGGAGCATCTGTATTAGGAAGAGTGTAGGAGCCTGCTTGCAGGCGATTCTTATCCTGGGCAATCAACGGAGAAATCGCCTGCAAGCAGGCTCCTACATTCGAAAAGACTAAAATATCATGAAAAACTTCGTTTCCGTCCTCGTTTTACTCTGCCTTATTTCCGTTCTTCAAGCAGCGGATTCATCCCGGCCCAATATCGTTTTGATTTTGGCGGACGATCTGGGGTACGGCGATCTTTCGTGCAACAATCCTGTATCCAAGATTCCAACCTTGAATCTTGATCGTCTCGCCTCGGAGGGAATCAATTTCAGTGACGCCCATAGTCCTTCGGGCGTGTGTTCGCCAACTCGATACGGCGTGCTTACAGGGCGCTATGCTTGGAGAAGCCGCTTGAAGAGAGGCGTGCTTAAAGGATCTTCTCCGCCGCTTATCGAACGAAATAGTCTTACACTGCCTAGCATGCTCGTTTCCAAGGGCTATGCGACCGCGGCGTTTGGCAAGTGGCATTTGGGGCGTGAGTGGTCGTTGGTCGATGACGCTGGAAAAGTGACGCCCGAGAATATCGCTTGGAACGAACCAGCAGAGAATTGTCCTCTCGACGCGGGCTTCACTTACTATTACGGGCTGGCGAAGCCGGCATGGGCGTTTATGGAAAATCGTCGCGTCCTCGTAGAGCCGACTGAGCCATTCGACCTGACAAATATTCCATCTCACATCATCGGCGGAAATAATAACCGAGGCTTTCGTGAACCGGGCTTCACTTTCGAGAAGATGATCCCTAGGTGGGTGGATAAGGCTGACGCTTTCATCCGACGCAGCGCTGCATCGGAAACGCCGTTCTTCGTCTATTTCGCCCCTATCTGTCCGCATCGACCGATCAATCCGAACCAGGAGTTTCATGGCAAAAGCGAATGCGGCGTGTTTGGCGATTTCGTAGTCGAGCTCGACTCTGCGGTCGGTCGGTTGCTGGAAGCGCTCGACGAAACAGGCGCGGCGGAAAACACGTTGGTACTTTTTAGCGCGGACAACGGAGCGGAGACTAACACCTACGATCACATCAAGGACTACGAACATTGGAGCTCGAATGGTCTGAGAGGCGCCAAACGTGATCTGTACGAAGGAGGACACCACGTTCCGTTTCTTGCGCGTTGGCCCGGTCAGATTCCCGCAGGAGCACAGTCGGATGAAGTGATTTGCCTCACTGATATAATGGCTACCGTTGCGGCTGTGGTGGACTATGATCTGCCGTCTTCGGGAGCGGCCGAAGATTCGTACAACATCCTTCCGGCTCTGCTTGCCGAGAAACTCGACCAGCCCATTCGCGAGGCGACCGTGCATCACAGCGCTCAGGGCAAATTCGCGATACGCCAAGGGGATTGGGTCTACATCGATGATCCAAATGGAGCGGACAACAAAGAACCTGAACACGTGCTGACCGCGTTAGGCGTAAAGCCTGACGATGAGCAGACGGAGCTCTATAATCTCGCGCGAGATCCGAAGCAAACGACCAACGTTGTTAAGCGACATCCCGAAAAAGCAGCGGCTCTAAAGTCCCTGCTTGATCGCTATCGGACAGGTCCGAGTAGTTTATGATGAAGAAATCTATTATCGATAATCAGAGAGACGATTCAATAATTCCATCTTGTAGGGTCGGCGCTTGCGCCGTACCGCGTAAGCCGAG
>JAJFLS010000480.1 GCA_021772595.1 Opitutales bacterium | reverse complement strand
TTTGATCTTCGTCGCCCACACTTATGCGCAGAAAACTCTCAGTCAAGGCGTGTCCTGGAAAGTAGCGAACTAGGATATTATTCGATTTCAGAAACTCGAACAGCTCCGCCGCCACCACAGCCCCTCGATTCCCGCCTGCGTCCACGGGCTCAGTGAAGAGCATATTCGCCTGCGACTCGTAGGTGAACCAGCCGAGGTTTTGGAATTCCGAAAAGTAGTAATCGCGGGTTCGCTTGATCTTCCCGACGATCGCCTTCATGTAACTCTGGTCACGCAGCGCAGCGATCGCGCCGGCCTGCGAAAGGCGATTCACATTGTAGCTGTCCCGAACGCGATCCAACGCTTCGATCACCTCCGGTCGAGCCAGTGCATAGCCCAACCGCATACCCGCGAGCGCGTAGGACTTCGAAAGCGTGCGCGTGATCACCAGGTTCGGAAATTCCCCCAAAAGCTCGACCGCGTTCTCTTCCGCGAAATCCGCGTAGGCTTCGTCGACCACCACGATCCCATCGAATCGCGCCAGTAGCGCTCGCAGCGAATCATTGGAAAACGCTACGCCCGTCGGCGCGTTGGGCGAAGTGAAAAACAGTATCTCGGCTCCGCTTCCCGCAATCGCCTCCAAAGGCAATTCCATGCTCCGATCAAAGGGAATCTCAACCGTGCCCGAATTCTGAATACCGCAAAGCACCGGATACAACGAATAGCTGGGAAAGGTAAATCCCGCCTTTTTTTCCAGCGTCGAAAATGCGCGCGTCAACAGGTTCAAAATATCGTCTGAGCCATTGCCCACGATAACACTGTCCGTATCGAGTTCGTGGAGTTTCGCGACTTCCTCGCGAACGCCCGAACTCAACGGATCTGGATACAGCCGCAACTCATCGCCCGCGGCGGCCTTTATCGCTTCCTCGACAGTCGGGCTTGGCGGATAAGGATTCTCGTTGGTATTGATCTTCACCCAGCCGCTGTCCTTCGGCTGAAAACCCGGCGTGTACGCGTGCAAAGATTTCACATGCGGCAACGCATACTGGGAAACTGGCTTGTTCTCGCTCATCGGCTTTCAGAACTCCGTTCCTCCAAACGGATCGAAACCGAGCGGCCGTGACCGTCCAGCCCTTCCATCCGAGCGAACGCCTCCGCCGCCGGAGCCGCCTTCCGCAATGCTTTCTCCGAATACCGGATCAAACTCGAACGCCTAAAAAAGTCGCTGACTTGCAAGCCGCTGAAATAGCGACCCGAGCGACCCGTCGGCAATTCATGACTTGGCCCCGCAACGAAATCGCCTAGCGCCGTCGCCGACCATCCGCCTTGCATGATAGCCCCAGCAGTCGTGATCGACTTCACCAGCCGGCCGAGCTGCGAGGGATCCACTTCGAGCTCCATGTGCTCGGGAGCCACGTAGTTCGCAACTTCGATTGCTTGTTCGTAAGTATCCACGATCACAGACAAGAACCCTTCTTTAAGCGCGGTCTTGATAAGCGCCTTGCGCGACAGCATTTTCACTTGCTCGCGAATTTCCGCGCGAATCGCTTTCGTGATTTCCCGCGACAGGCTCACCAAAAAGATCTTTTCCCGTCCCGATCCGTGCTCCGCTTGAGCCAGCAAGTCGGCCGCCACGAAACGAGGATTCGCGGTTTCGTCGGCAATCACAAGCAACTCGCTCGGCCCCGGCAACAGATCGACTCCGATCTTGCCGTATACCTGACGCTTCGCTTCTACCGTAAACGCGTTGCCCGGTCCGAAGACTTTGGATACTCCACGTATAGTGTCTGTGCCGTAGGCCATCGCTCCGACCGCACAGACGCCGCCGACCCGATAGGCTTCCGTTACGCCGCTCAATTTCATCGCGGCGAGAACGCCATCACTCACGGACCCGCCTTTCCCGCAGGGCGTGAAAGCGACGATCTCGGGAACCTTCGCCAGCTTAGCCAAAGAGCCCGTCATGATAACGGTAGAAGCGAGATCGGTCGGGATATAGAGCCCGACCCGATCGATCGGATAGAACCGTTCGCCGATTGTCGCCCCGTGGCGATTTTTAGCTGTCCAAGACGAAGGGAGCGCGTGGCGATGGAATTCCGTCACCGACGCGATCGATTCCTTGATCGCCTTAAGATCCCCTTTCGCCAACCGTTTAACGGCGGCCGACATCTCTTCTTCGGAAATCCCAAAGCCCGAGGGCTTGAGCGAAATTCCGTCGATGCGTTTCAAGGTAGACGAGATTCCTCGATCTCCTTTCACACGAACATCTGCGAGGATCCGAGCAACGGCATCGACGATCGACTGCGGGACCACAGCGGTCTCGCAGAACCCAGCCAGCTTCTCCTGGAAGCCACGCGAACGATATGCCAAATCTGCCATGGCGCCACTAATGGAAGACCGCGTACGACTTGGCAAAGATAAATGTTAAGTTCAAATGTAGGAGCCTGCTTACAGGCGATTTTCGTTGCTCATCGCCTGCTAGCAGGCTCCTACATTTTCATCCACACGCCTACGGCAGCGGCATTACGAAATCCGAATCCGGGAGCAGCTTGTTTACGACGACCTCCGAGTAAGCGAATTCCATAGTCTGGCTGCCGATCGCGGTTGGGAAGGTGCTGATCAATTTCTTCGGAAAGCGGATTCCGTCAACGACGATTTCGCCTTCCTCGAAGTACTCGACGCCTTTGCTATCGAGAGTCTTTCGAAGCTGGCCCGTTTCGGCATCGATGTAGCGGCGATATCCAATGCTGTCTCCATAATCGTATGTGAGGACGTTACATTCGTGGCCGTTGATCGTCTCTTTGCCCTCGTAAGAAATCGCCCCATTCCGGGTTTTCGGCGCCTGGTAGAAACCCAGGGAGTCACGAACGCTTGCCTGCATGATCAGGATCCGAACCGGATCGAAAATCTCCATACCCAGAAACACTGAATCCCCGACTCGCTTATAGCTTGTCCATCCCTCGGAACCATCGAGTACGGAAACCTCCTCGCGATTGTTCACCACGGCCACCATCTTATGTCGCATGGGCGCCTGGTAGACCATTTCAATCGAGCCCAAATCGCCCGTGCTGTAGAGCAAAGATCCCTTGTAGTGGATGCTCTTGATCGAATCGAGCTTGTCGCCATCACCTAAATACGAGCGAGCCAGCTCTATCGTGGACTGGATGATCTCTTCATCCGAATCCTCCCCAAACAAGCTCGTGCCGAGAAACAGCGATGACGCCAATACAAATAAATTAAGTCGTTTTACTTTCATAATAAAGGAAGCGGTTGAATTAAGAGTCTACTCCCACTCGATAGTTCCAGGAGGTTTCGAACTAATGTCGTAGACGACGCGGTTTACGCCGTTCACCTCGTTGATGATTCGAGTCGAAACGCGCTGCAACACTTCGTAGGGAACGCGAACCCAATCGGCCGTCATCGCGTCCTTGCTTTCGACGACTCGCACCGCGATCACATTCTCGTAGGTCCGCTCGTCTCCCATCACTCCGACCGTACGCACGGGAAGAAACACGCAAAACGACTGCCAGACCTTGTAGTAAAGATCCGACTCCATCATCTCTTCGTGCAGGATAGCATCCGCTTTACGAAGGACGCTGAGCTTGCGGGAGCTAACATCGCCAATCACGCGGACCCCGAGGCCCGGTCCTGGAAACGGCTGACGCCAAACGACTTCCTTCGGCAAGCCGAGTTCCGCCCCCAAGGCGCGCACCTCGTCTTTGAAAAGCTGTCGGAGCGGCTCGAGGAGCTTGAATTTCATCTTCTTCGGCAGGCCGCCCACGTTGTGGTGGCTCTTGATCGTCGCCGCCGGGTTGCCATCGATCGACACGCTTTCGATCACGTCCGGGTAGAGCGTTCCTTGAGCGAGAAACTTCGCGTCGCCAATCTGCTTTAGGGAATCCTGAAAGACTTCCACGAATGTTTTGCCGATGATCTTGCGCTTGCGCTCCGGGTCGCTGACACCTTTGAGCCGCTTGAGAAATTTCGCTCCCGCGCGAGCCACGCGGACGTCCATATTGAAGTGCCGTCGGTAAAGATCCACTACAAGCTCTCTTTCGTTTTGGCGAAGCAGACCGTTGTCGACGAACAAGCAAGTCAGCTGCTTGCCGATAGCCTTGTGTATCAAGGCCGCCGCTACGGACGAATCGACCCCGCCGCTCAGTCCGAGCAACACGCGATCTTCGCCGACGGTTTCCCGTATCGAGTTTATGGATTCTTCCGCCAATATGGCCATCGACCAGTCCGCCTTGCAGCCGCAGATATTTCGAAGAAAATTCTCCAGAATGTTCAAACCGCCTTCGGTGTGATCCACCTCCGGGTGAAACTGAATCCCGTAAAATCCGCGCTTCTCGTCCGCGATGCCCGCGTAGCTCGAGTTCTCGGTCGACGCGATCGGCTTGAAGCCAGCCGGCAGCCTGCCCAAGCGATCACCGTGCGAATTCCAGACTCGGAGAGAATTCGGAAGACCGCGAAAGAGCCGGCCTTTGGTTTTAATTTTCAGCTGGCCGTGGCCGTACTCGCGCTCGGAGCTCTTCTCCACTTTCCCGCCGAGCAATTGAGCCAACAATTGAAGCCCGTAGCAGATTCCCAGGACCGGGACCCCGAGATCGAAGATCTTCTTGTCGGGACGTGGCGAACCTTTCTTGAGGACGCTCTCCGGACCTCCAGATAGGATCACTCCCGCAACATTGTCTCTCCTCAGTTCCGCAGCGCTTGTCTTGTAATGGTAGATCTTCGAATAGACCGAACATTCGCGGATGCGACGCGCAATCACTTGCGTGTATTGTGAACCAAAATCGAGTACCGCTATGGTTTGATGCTTCATAGAAAAACGAGCATTTAACCATCCGGCGGTCGGCGTTGTCACTCACTTTTAAAGGGAATTCGCTAAACGTCTGGTTTTGCTGGCTCACGGCGACAACTCGATCTGGAGAAGATATTTTCCGAAACTACAGCACGATTTCGCGACAAAGCGGATCCGTGTAAACGAAAGGCCCGCCCTAGGAGCAGACAATCTGCTCCTAGCGAGGGTCCGAAATCAACGAAGCCTACCGCGATTAAAAACGGTAAGAAGCCCCGAAGCTCCAGAGGAGAGGATCGAGCTGCGCGCTAGTCAGCTTAGCTCCTCCCGCCAGCACATCGGACTCGAGATCGATCCATTTGACGCTCGCGTCGAGATCCCACTTTTCGTTCAAATCGTAACGAACCCCCGTTCCTAGAGCGACTCCCAAGCTGTGATCTTCAAGATCTAGCGGTATACCGGCGACGCTGAGCCGTTTGTTTGTGATCCAGGTGAAGTTCAACCCTCCTGAAACGTAAGGCGTGAATCCGCTCATCGTATCGAATTGATAGACCAAACTCAGCGTCGGTGGGAGATGTTCAAGCGAACCGAGCTTTCCCACGCCCGCCAAGTACACATCGTGCTTTTGAGGAATCGTTAGAACGAGCTCAGCCAACAGGTTTTTAGTAAAGGCATAAGCGATATCCAACTCAGGTATCCACTTGTCCTCCACCGAAACAGCACCCTCCGCAAAATCGATGCCCAAAGCCGAAAAGGCATCCGAATCATCCGCAGGCTTGAGATAAGCCGTACGAATTTTGACTTCCCATGCTCCCGGCTCCGCAGCAGAAAGAGTGGCGCTTATTGAAGTGACGGCTATCGCAGCAGCCAGACTGATCAACAGTTGTATTTTCATCAGGAATCTAGTTCTTTTAGTATTATTACTGCTAATGAATAGGCTGCTTATCATTAGACTTACAACTTCAAGATGGCGTTCTGCCAACGCTATTCAGCGATCTAATTGGCGGGATAATGACAATTATTGGCACCCTTCCGCAGAAAGCTGGGGCGCTCTTGGCAACCTCAGCCGAAGGTTCCATAAACAGGTGGAAGCGCGACGGCTTACGCTGTTCAAAACCGCGTTAATGGTACCTTCGGAGAGAAGGCAAAAGATCCGCCACCTAAGGCAGGGACTTCACCACTCGATAAAACTTCCCTTCCAACAGGGCTCCCGTTCCTAGGTTGTAGCTCATCGAGTCTGGTCCGCCAGGAAGAACGTCGCTCACGGTAGTCCAAGCATCGGGCTCAAGCGTTTCGTTGCGCTCTACATGAAAAGCGAATCCGGTTTCGGACTCCCAAGTGATCATGACTTCGCCTGAGCCGTTGATGGCAATCGCGGTGATCGAAACGGTGCCGATTTGGACATCCGGTATCGCGGCCAAAGCGTAGATACCGTTGAAAATCCCTTCTCCGATCCCCAGGCCGTCGGTGTAGTCCGTCGAGCCAATCTGGGTGGCTTGTCCCGTGGATGCATTGATTTGATAGAGGTGATCGAAACTGCCGATAAGACCGAGGGCCGCGTTCCAGGAAAGGCTTTGCAGAGTCGTTCCCAAATCCCCGACGAGCGTCGTTGCGCCTGTCGCGGGATCAACCGTGTAGAGATTCGTGTCGTCATTGTCGCCAAAGGGAATCCCCGCGCCATAGAGGGTTTCGCCAACGGGATCATAAGCAAGCCCCACCAGGATTACGTCGAAGGAGCCTGACCCGATGAGGGTTCCAATTCCCGATTCGTGGTCGATAGAGATCAAACGGCTGATGTGGTTTGAGAAATCAAGACTTACCGCCATGAGTTGACCTTCGACATTGGCCAAACCTTCAATGTTGGAGAATCCTATTGGGGTTTCGCTCACGCGTTCTCCGAGCGCATCCCCAACATGAGGCACGGTAATGAGAAATTCATTACTCGTTCCGTTTTCCAATTCTACACCATAGAACACTTCATCTTTAAAGGCGGCTCCGTAAACGCCTCCTGTGATTATGAAAAGAGGGGAATCCGGGTTAGCAATCGTGGAGTCTTCATTGATATGGTCGAATAGCTGAAACGCGGGAGTGGAACTTCTGAGTTGAACGCCATAAATCGTGTCGTTAGCCGAAGAATGCGGAGCCGTCAAAATGGCCAATGCGGCGACTAATATCCAGGCTGAGCTTCGACCAGTATTTCGAATTCTCGCTGCTGGCAGAAACGACGCGTTGAATAGAAATTCGAGAATACGGAACTGCTGAATTAATAACATCGCTTGCTAGGTTTCCACTCGAGGAATCCCGAGCCGGAGCAACCGTTTTGATAGGGTTCTACCATGGCTTTTGTCAATGCTCTATGGCGATTGTATGCATAGTTTCATTTACAAGCAAGAGAAAGGGTGACAGGCTAATTCTTCATTCTCAGGAGCATGGCTGACCTGATTAGCTGAAAATCGAAACGCGGCAATCCCGTCACCTCCCAACGACCAAAACCCAACCCGCCAATTAAATGAAAAGACTATTGTTTGGACTACTGATTCTATCGATTTCGATCACCTGCTTTGCCGCTGAAGACAGTGACGCAAACGTGAAGGATGCCATTGCCTCACTCGAGACGAGCATCGAGCTATTGAAAAAGGGCAAGCTTGAGGACGGAGCCGAGGAAATCCGCTGGGGTCTCGAGCTCGTCGACAAAGCCTTGCAGAGCGGGATCGACGAACTTCTGATCGATAAAGTCGATCTCGGCGAAGACGGAGTATTTGTCGGGGGCGAGATCACCAAAAACAAGATGATGGGCACCGCGATTACCGAACGCATTTACAAGAACGGATCGGGAGGTGAAATCACGGTGACTTTTACTCGGGCATCGGCAGATGGGGGCGGCGGCTTTTTGGCTGGCATGAACAGTCTCGCCAAAATTGGCATGATGCAAGGCGAGCGCGTGCGAGCCGGCGGCGTGATGGGTTCCGCAATGAGTCAAGGCAGAGAAAACATGGTGCTTTTCGCCTTGGACGACGGCTCGTCATTCAAAGCCTCGTCGCGTAATGTGAATTTGGCGACCGTGAAAGGATTCACCCAAAAATACTCCATCCGCGAGCTGAACGACGCAGTCTCGTCGAACTGACTGGAGTTTGAAAAGAGGTCTCCACGCGAAGTCGCGAAAACGCGAAGTATTTTGGGGCATAGAGCGTGTCGAATAAGTCCGCAAACCTTCACTCACATTTATTGTAGGGTCGGGGGGGGGTCGGCGCCCGCGCCGGGGGAAGAAACACAAGGAGGGAGGTGGGGG
>JAJFLS010000479.1 GCA_021772595.1 Opitutales bacterium | reverse complement strand
GAAATGCCGATTCGTCGCCCAAACGCGCTCGAATTCGAAGCAGCATCGTATCCACTTTATCATGCGAAAGCGATTTTCCTTTTTCTAGAAAAGCGTTCCAGGAATCGGGTCGCTCTAGATTTGTTTGAGAAGCGATCGCCGCGAGATACTGGTTGCCGCGCGTCACGAATTCTTTGGCCGAACTCGCGTTGCTCACGTGGGCCAGCAACGCGTTTCGCCCCTCCGCGAACGCAGCGGCGCGACGTTGCGTAAACTCGCCCAGTACGGGCCACTCGGCACGGGCGGCGAGCTCAATCGAACGTGACGGATCTTCGGCCACCAACGGCTCGATTCCGAACCACGCCATAAGCGGGAGATTGTGATCCTTCAAATCTTCTGGTCGCGATGAAAGCGCCTCCGCGAGTTCCCATCGACGAGCCTCGGGTAGTTGTTGAAGCGCTGAGCTCAAGTAGCGACGCACATCCGGCGAATCGTCTTCCTCGGCCAGGCTCACCATCTTCTTCAGTGAATCAGAAGAAAGCTCCCATTTCCCATCCATAAGCAAGTGAATCGCCCATCCACGAACAAACGAATTCGGGTCACCGAGATACGAATACAATTCATCCTGCCCCGCGAGACCGCAAACATACTGCGTCCAAATCGAACGTAAGCGAAGCGTTCGCGGCTGATCGGATTTCGATTGCCCCCGCAACGCTTTGGCAACGGCTTTCGATTTAAGCGTTCCGGCAGCCGCTCGCTCTTGCAGCAGACGCTGGGCCTGGCGGGCAATGAACGCGTTTTCGTGCTTGAGCGCCTTCACCAATTCGAGATCCGACGAGGCCGGCAAATCGATCGGACTCGCCTCGTACTCGCCGTAGCGGATACGGAAGATGCGTCCGTCGGTGCGGTCCCAGATTTCGTAGTCGCGATGGTGGCACGTTTGCGGATCGTGCCAGTCGGACGCGTAAAGCGCTCCGTCGGGCCCTTGCATCAATGCAACTCCGATAAACGCGTGATCTTTCGCCAGAGCCAGATCAGGACCATGCCGAGCGACATGACCCGAACCATCGCGCTCCAATTGCTCACGCACGATCCGGTGACCATGCAAATTGTGGAAAAAGGAGTCGCCTCGATACTCTTCGGGGAAGGCGTCCGATTGATAAATCACGAGACCGCAATGCGCATGCCCTCCGCCCACCGCGGAAGTGTCCGCCGCTTTTTCAATCTGCAGAGCGCGATCCACTTTTCCGTCCGCCTTCATCGATGCGAGCGTGCCATCGCCGTAGTGAAGATGATCCGCGATCGTTTCGATGTCGTCGTAGATATGCGGATTAAAATGCTGCCCAGCCTGCCGGAAATAGCGAGCGCCTTGAATAATATGATAGTAGTGGGGAATCACGCACGCCGTCGCGAACCAGTCTCCGTTCTCGTCGAAATCAATTCCCCACGTGTTGCTGATCCCCCAAGCGAAAACTTCGAACTCGTGACGCGTCGGATGATAACGCCAGATCCCGGCGTTGATTGGCTGACGTTCCTCGCTGGGCGTTCCTGGCTTGCCAACTTTCGAGTGCGTGAATACGCCGTGGCTTCCATAGAGCCAGCCATCGGGGCCCCACGTGAAACTGTTGAGCGTTTCATGCGTGTCTTCGTAGCCCCAGCCATCGAGGAGGATTTCCGCTTCGCCATCCGGCACATCGTCTCCGTCAGCATCAGGGATGAAAAGAAGATAAGGCGCCGCCCCTACCCAGACGCCGCCAAACCCGATTTCGATCCCGCTGACCAAGTTGAGGTTATCTGCAAAAATCTTCCGCGATTCGAACGACCCGTCACCGTTCCTATCTTCGAAAATCAAGATGCGGTCCTTGCCTTTCTTGCCGGGCGAGCGTTGAGGATAGTCCTTCGCCTCCACAACCCAAATACGTCCACGCGCGTCGAAGCACATCGCTATCGGCTGAACAATGTCCGGCTCAGAGGCGATAAGATCCACATGGAAACCGTCCGGCACTTCCATCGATCGAGCCGCGTCAAAAGGAGCTAAACTATCCGCCCAATCCGTGTCAGGACGTCCGCCAGGAAATCGCCAAGGAGTCGGCACCGCGGTTTGCGCGACGTTCGGTTGCTGCAAATGGATTGTGACACCCCTTTTGTTCGCGCTAACGATATCCAAGCGCCCGTCACTATCGACATCCTCCACTAGCACATCGACCCCAACTCCGCTGTTGTTGTCGATCATGCGAGGAATGAAACGCGTGACGCCATTCTCGCGCAAACATTGGAACCAATAAAGCACCGCTTCCTGATTGCCGCCCACATCCTTTCCGTGGTGAGCGTACCAGCGCTTCCCGGTCACGATATCTTTCAAGCCATCACCATCGATGTCGCGAAGCGCGACCGCATGTAATTGACTGAACGCTACGCCAAAAGGATTCAACACTGACGAGTCCCCCATGATGTCGTTCCGCTCGAAAGCGAGCTCTCCCCCGTTCCCGGGGATCTGACGAAACCAGGCCAAGCCGTAACCATGTCCGTTGAGCGAAGTTACGATATCGTTCAATCCATCACCGTCCACATCGTGTACATGAATCTGGGCGCCGCCTCGTTCGTATGGCTCCGCGACCCAGGCATGTTTCGTCCACGTTCCCTCGTCGCCTGGTCGACCGGGATTTTCCCACCAAGAAAAACGATCCAAAATATCCAGATCTCCATCGTCGTCGAGATCGCCCGTACCCATGCCATGCCCAAACGGAACAACCGCCTCGCCAGTCGAGCTTACCGCCTTCCATGTCCATGGTAGCGTAGGATCCGCTCCTGCCTCGTAGTAGCCAAACGCTCTTTGCCGAGAGCATACGATTTCTGGCAATCCGCCCGGTACGATATCAACGAATGACGGCGATTCGTGACTGATCTCATCCGCAATCACCGCTACCTCCCAATCATCGTCCTTTTCTGGATGCCCAGAATTCAAATACAGCCGCGCTTCTTTCCCAGGAAAACCGTAAACGATAAAATCTTGATCCCCATCCCCATCGATGTCCCACACATGGCCAAAGAAGTTATCGGAATACGTACGTACACTGAATGGCTCCGTCTCGTAAATCTGGTGACGCTTCGAAAAACTCGGTCCTTTCCACCAAAAAGGTCCACTCACAAGATCGCCACGACCATCCCCGTCGATATCGCCGAAAGCCGCTCCTTCAGAATAGAACTTATCGTGAAGTTGGCGCGTCAGCCAACCGTCTTCGGCCAGCGCTGACGTGGCCATGAAAAGCAATCCCGATGTTGCCGCGATTAAGGATCTAGAGGTAAAGGGGTATCGACTCTCAGCTTTCATATTTTTTGCATTTCTAGGAGCATCTCGAATCGTAGCAGAACGCTCAAATCTCAGATTGTACGAATTAGATAATAATTAGTACTATTTCGCCATCCAACACGAGGACATTCTAAAGGTAGGGAGGACCGGCTCGGTCCACCGCTTCTGGCTGCGTGTTCGGAGGAACGAGCCGGTCCTCCCTACCCTAACAGCTTCTCACATCGATCCCACTGGGCGCTGATTCGATTTCAACTCCGCGTCGAAAGCACCCATTAACGCCCGAAGCATCTTCACGATGTGCGGCTTCTCCTCTGCCAGATTGTTCGCCTCCGAAATGTCCTCGCTCAGATTGAAGAGCTCCACTCCATCGCTCTTCGTGACGCGCAGCTTCCAATCGCCGCTCCTCACAGCCTCTAGAGAGTTCGCTCTGTAAAAGAAATAAGCGTCATGCGGGGATCGCGCTCCCAATTCGCCTGACATCAATGGCCAAATATCCTTGCCGTCGATCACCCGATCTTGCGGAGCCTCAGTCCCAGTCAGCCGGGCGATCGTTGGCAGCAAATCAATCGTAGCCGCAACTTCGCTACATTCAGAACCTGCGGGAATCTTCCCCGGCCATCTCATGATACATGGAACGCGCATGCCGCCCTCCAGCGTCTGAAACTTGTACCCACGCAATGGATAAGCGCTTCCTCCCCGGCCACCGTTGAGTTTCCAGGGGCCGTTATCGGATGCGTAGATTACCAGTGTGTTCTCATCGACCTCTAGCCTTTTAAGTGTCCGAAGAATCTCGCCAACACTCCAGTCGATCTCTTCGATCGTATCTCCATAAAGCCCTCGCTCGCTCTTGCCCTCAAAAGCCTTCGAGGCGAATAGCGGAATGTGCGGCATGGTGTGTGGCAAGTAGAGAAAGAAGGGCTTCTTCTGATTCGCTTCCAGGAATTGGATTGCTCGTTCGGTATAGCGCTTGGTCAACGTCCTTTGATCCGCCGGATACTCGATGACCTCTTCGTTTCTCAGCAACGGTACCGCAGTCTTAACCGGCGCTTCGTATTTCACCTTTTCAATAGTCATGCCTTCCCGCAACACGACATCGGCGGCGAGAACCATCTTGGGATCGATCGACATGTCATTGCTGTAGGGGATTCCGTAATACCAATCGAATCCCTGGCGAGTTGGAAGAAACTTTGGCTCGTGACCCAAATGCCATTTGCCAACGCACGCGGTGGCGTACCGTTTCTGCTTGAGCATGTCCGCGATGGTTACTTCATCCGGATTTAGACCCGTCCGATGATGCGGAAACAAAACACCAGGGACACCCATCCGCTGGGCATAGGTTCCAGTCAACAAAGCCGCTCGTGATGGCGAGCAAACCGCGCTTGCCGAATAGAAGTCCGTGAACCGCATTCCTTCCTTCGCCATACGGTCGAGATTCGGAGTCTTTATCAAAGGCGATCCATAAACGCCAAGGTCGTTGTACCCTTGGTCATCGATAAAGATGATGACGATGTTCGGAGGACTCTCTTGAGCGAACGCGTCAGACGCTAGTACGTAACCACCGAAAAGCGATAGCAGGAATCTAGTTAGTATTCTTGTATTTAATTTCATTTTGGAAGCAGCTCGTTCGAAATTTCGCTTCAATCTGTAGGAGCCTGCTTGCAGGCGATTATCGACGATGTGAATCGCTTGCAAGCAAGCTCCTACATGGTTGCGAGGTCAACCCTGGTGTATCACCTCTTCCGCGAGCGACGTCTCGAAACGTCCGAAGATGCCTAAGGAGGGTAACACTCCAGTTTCCTCCATTGGCAAGCTTCTCCTCGATTATATGAAATAAGCTCCTTGAATCTAAACTTCGAATTCCACCGTATTACTTTGCCAGTGGTCCTCTTTTGTTAATCCTCGAAGTTTCCGTAATGAGCATTCGCCGTCTCCGTATTCCAATTCTGCTTTGCGCCGCTCTTCTAGCTCTCCTGCAAAGCGCGAACGCCGCCCGCAATCCAAAGACCCCCGCTCAACGCTTCTTCATGAAGCCGGAGATCGAGGACGCCCGCGTTTCGCCAGGAAACCAGTACCTAAGCTATATTGGTTACGGTAGTCGCCCAGTCCTCAAGAGCTACGAATTCGAAACCGGTAGAAAGCGAGAAATCAGAGCGCAAGAGAACGGCAATATTTACAACTACTACTGGATCAGCAGAGAGCAGCTGCTGGTTTTCGCCCACAAGCTCGGTATCCCCTCTGAAGTTTTTTCGACGACTCACCGATTGAGCCAGGTCACTCCAAGCGAGTATGTGGAAGTCTACGACCTACTTCCGGATATCAAGAATAAGCTCATCATCAAGGATACCGATAGAAGCGAAAAGTTTTTCCATTTAGAGCAATTTGATCCGACTTCCGGCTCTCGGAAGCGTGTAGCAAAAAATCCAGGACACATTATCAGTTGGTATACTGACAAGGACGGAAAAGTGAGAATTCGCCAGTGGGTCGATGAAGACGAGAAGGACCGATTCGACTACCGGCCAGACGAGGACAGCCAATGGCGCGAGATAAACCCTGGAGCCGACTCCTATGGAATCCTCTTCCTCAATGAGCCGGAAAAGGTCCTCGCTTTTCTCAGACCCGAAGGAGAAGACCGCGTGATCGGCCGCTACTTCGACTGCGCCAAAAACGAGTTTTACGGGGAACCGATCGAGGATCCTAAATACGATTTGATCGCCGACGACTACATGGTCGATCCCGAAACTGAGGAGACCTTCGGTTTCCGCTACCAAGCTGAGCGACGGCAGAGCATCTGGTTTAACGAAGCGCATCGCCAGCTCCAGGCGAAAATTGACGACACCTTCCCTGACACGATCAACGACATCCACGGTTTCGCAAAAAACGATTCGCAGGCGGTGGTGCGTCGCAGCAGCGATCGAAACCCCGGCGAGTGGCTTCTACTCGAAAACGAAACGGGAGCCGTCACGCACATCGGAAAAGAGAGACCCTGGATCGATCCAGAGAAAATGGCTTCCACCCAATCGATCACCTTTCCGAATCGCGAAGGCGTCGCCATTCATGGCCTAGTAACTCGTCCGTCCAAGGAACGAGACCAAAACAAGCTGCTCCTCATGATCCGCGGAGGTCCACGGGCGCGTGACTATTGGGGCTGGGATAGCGAAGCGCAATATTTCGCCGCATTAGGCTATACTGTATTGAAAATCAATTACAGAGGTTCCAGCGAGTACGGTCTTGAATACAGCCCCTACAGCCATCTCGACGCCATACGAGACTCGATTATCGATGTCGCCGATGGCGCTCGATGGGCGATCGATCAAGGTTGGGCCGACCCCAATAGCGTCGCCATTTACGGATCGAGCTTCGGTGGACACGTGGCATTGAGGTGCGCGGCGGATAATCCAGAACTGTTCGCCTGCGTCATCGGCTATGCAGGAGTCTACGACTGGGTCAAAGAGATGGATCGCGAGTTCGCCAAGGAGCCGATATACTGGAAGCTCAAATTGCACACCTACTATGGCGACTACGACAACGAAAAGGAACAATGGAGAGACGCATCCGCGATTGTCGTAGCCGACCAAATCGAAGCGCCCGTGTATTTGATCCATGGAGGCAGCGACGAGATCGTGGCCTCCCGGCAATCCAAGCTCATGCGAGCCGCGCTCAAAAAGGCCGGCAAAGACGTGCAGCTAAAAATCCTGAGCTTCAATAATCACGGAATGGTCTCCGAAAAACCGACCATCCGCTTCTACGAAAACCTCGCCAAATTCATCGACGAGTCGATGTGAACCCTGTAGACGCGATCGTCGCTGGACCCCGATAAGTCGGGGCTGATCGCGTACCCAACTCTTCAATGATATTGTCATCGGCCTACGGCCTTGAGTCCACGCTACGCGAGGCCAATAGGTTTCCGCTTCCGTCTACGCGCTGCTACGCCGAGACAAGCCGTGGAAATTAGGTTCGAACCTTATTTGGCGCAGCCAACCTATTTGCCCGAAGGGCAACCTAGCGCAGTCGTGAAGCGATTAAGCGATGACATCATCAGGCCTTGATAAATCACTCCTTCGCATAAGCAGCAAACGCCTCTGCTATTCCCGCATCCTTCTCATCACCTTCGTGAAATATGACGCGATGCCGCAAAGTGAATTGCTCTCCATTCTTAAGCGTGAACGCCGCGTCTTCCCTACCCTCGTCCAGACTCTTAAACCCAAACGCATTCGCCGTAAAGAGTCCATAAGTCCGCACATGCCAAGGCGTCGGATGCCGAAAACTCGATGGGTGATTCAATATCGCGATCCCCAAATGTTCGCCGTCGACAGGTCCATGGTAGTCGACCCACGCCGCGCGCTTGCTCCAAGTATCGCCATCTTCGACTCCCTCACTGTTGATGATGCGGCCGCCCTTCTCGCTACTCAACGCCATCTCCGAAGGAATTCGGACGCTAAAGCCCGCGTCCTTTATGTCTCCAATTTCCACGTCTCCATACTTTCCGCTAAAAGTGATGTCGAAATCGATGACCAGCGCC
>JAJFLS010000478.1 GCA_021772595.1 Opitutales bacterium | reverse complement strand
GCGCGTCGTGGACGCGTTCGAGCGAGAAGGTCAAGGATTGGCCGCCTTGGTTGAATGTGCCCGCGATCTCGGTCCCCGAGTCGTTTAGGGTGCCGTCAAAGCGAGGACTGCCGGGGATGCCAGCCATGTCGAATTGTACCTGATTGGAATGGATGGCGATATTGGACAGCGCGAAGCCTATTATCCTTTGGACGGGAATATCGATCGTTCCCGTGTGTTTGCCGCCTTCGCTCTTCAGTTGAATTGCGATACTGATCGGAGAATTCGGGACTTCGATGGCTCCTCGCCAGGAGCCGCTTGGATCGGCGCCGTAAGTTGCGGCCGTGGCGCATAGAGAAAATAGCGCGACGTAGAGTCCTTTTAAGTTGGTTTTATTCATAACAAGAGCGAGTTTTACAGACCGTAGGTTACCATTGCGTTACCGACGAGTATCTTTTTTTCCTATTGCGGTAACCTAATGGTAATCTTTGTCCTGTAAATTTGGCGTCATTATGAAACATCAAATGAATAGAAGTATCAAAACGGCGCTTGCTTGTGTGGGGTTTTTGTTGGGTTCGGTCACGACTTATGGCGATGAGGTTGCAGTTTCCGCGAGCGAGCTGCTCGAAGAAGGCGTTTATTTGCATGAGGGTAAGGGGGATCTGGATGCGGCGATTGAGCGCTATAAGCAGGTGATCGAGCTGGATTCCAAAAACCTGGCTCGGGCGGCGGAGGCCCAGTATCGCTTGGCGGTCTGCTATTTGGAGAAAGGCGACGAGCCCGCAGCGGTTCGCGCCTTCGAGGCGCTAGTGAGTGACTATCCGAGTCAGGAAAAATGGGTGGACGCGGCGCTCGAGCATTTGCCGCAAGAATTCAGGCCGAGCCTCATCCCGTGGGAGGATGGCGAGCGAACGCAGCTGGAGATCAGGGTTCCCAATGGCGATATAATTGGGTACGTGATACTGGGTGTTTCCTCGCTCGAAACCGACGGACGATTTTTGTGGGAGAGTTCCTTCAGGCAATTTGTGGGTGGAATGGACGCTTTGGATTCAGCCACATTCGATTCTGAGTCTATGTTGACGACGGGGGGTCGCTACTATGACACGAACTCGGGTTTTGTGAGTTACTCGTACGAAGAGGGTCTTGTTCGGACTTGGTATCAGAAAAACGGGAATGAGCGGGAACTTGCTTATGATGGAAATCTCTATGGCAACGGGCAAGTCCTCGCGCTGGTGCGACAAATTCCTCCAAAAGTGGAATTTTCTACCGAACAAGAGATTTATGCTCCATTGGCTGGCTTGATTATATCGTTGAATTTAAAGGTGATAAAAATCGAATTTGTGGATACGCCAATCGGTCAATTAGAGTGCTATAATGTGCAGCTCGATATGACGGGCCAGAAACAATATATCTGGGTAAGCAATGACGAGCAGCGAAGAATTGTAAAGCTGTCGGTGGGTGGCATGGAAATGTTCGCTACTCAATTCGATGTGGTCGATTCTGATGCGATGATGACTCACGAAAACGAGCATCTCGGAATCGCGTTCGAGCACCCGAACCCGTGGGCTGCGATCGAAACAAACGTGAGCGGGGGGAGTGCTGGCAAAAGTCGTGTGGAATTGAGGGAGTATAACTCTTTAACTACGATCTCAGTCGCAACTTCCCGTTATGAGAAGGAGGGCGAAGAGGCCACAAGCAATTTGGAGCGTGCTCGGAAGATAGCTGAAAGCAATATTAAGGCGTATAAGCAGCAGTGGCCAGATTTCGAAGTGGACGGATCGAGCCGGAGCGAATTCGAGATCAATGGAGCAAGCGCAGTTTCCTATACTGGGGAGATGCTTATGGCAGGAAGCCCTTCGGTCGCGAAGAAAATAATCGTTTTTTCCGAAGGTCGTCGTGTGATCTTCACGATGCGGAGCCCTCATGATGAAGTCGGAACTGTGCTTCCGATGTTTGACGAGATGGCGTCGTCGTTGGTAATCGATTAGGAGAGTGGTATTTAAGAGGAAAATCGATCGTATCGCAACCGCCGCTCAGAATAAAAGCTGGGCGGCTTTCTCGCTGCTTGTCCTGGTTACCTTGATACCATCGATCTGCGTGTGGTGGCTGATCTACGAGGCTTCGGAGAGCAAGCGTCTCGCGATGAAGCAGCTCTACAACGATGCGCGCAGTAGCTACTTGGAGAGCGGGCGCTCTCTCGTTCTGGAGGAAGTCGCTGATGTTCGTCGGATGCTTGACAAGGCGCTTAAGGAAAGTTCTGTCGCGGAATGGGAGTCCCGCGTTTTGCGGGAAACACAGGCCGATGGCTTTTTCGCTGCTTCCGTAGCATCGCTTCTTTCGGAAGATGCCGAGATTCAAGCGTGGGCGACCCAGAAATTGGATACTATCAAGCTGGCCATTCGTGAAGAGCGGTCGCTCGACGCTTCGCAGCAAGTTTCCGAATCGCTATCCGACGAGCGGATTTTTCAAGCGCGTCTTTCGGATGGGAGATGGGTGACGCCGATTTTGATGCACCTGGCGGTCGATCTCAGTGAGAACGAAGAGGCGGAAGGAAATGCTTGGCAGAATATGAGAGGGTTCTTGCTGAGCAATCTAGGCGACCAGTTGCCGTTGCCTCAGCGTCGCTTTTATCTGAAAAAGGTCGTCGATCGGTTTGGGGATACGGAAGTCGAAAGCCGATACGAGCAGGCGAAGACCGCGTTGGGGTGGCTCGATTTGAGGGCGAGTCCGATTGAGCTTTCGGAGCTGCCAGCGTTTGAGCGAACAGGTGTTTTCGTCCATATCCGATCCAGCGAGGGAACGGGTGTCGTCATTTTTAAGAAGGAAGCATTTCAGGCCCGCATTGAAGCGATGCTGGCTTCGTTGCCGCCTCGGGCGGGAGGTCGGTTGTCGGTTAGGGCAATCGGTTCCGAACCGCTAGAGGACGAGCCCAATGAGAGGCTGCGACTGGATTCCGGTTTGGAGGATTGGGAGCTAGTATTTTTGGAGGACGCGGAACTGAGCAGCGCGAGTGAAGCGGAACGGCAGGTGTTGTTTCTGGTGTTCATTGGGGCGCTGGTCGTCGCTCTTTCGCTTGGCTTGTCATTCGCCTTGTACCGGATGATGCGTCGGCAGGCGGATTTGGCTCAGCTGAAGAACGACTTGGTGGCGACGGTTTCCCACGAGCTGAAGACTCCGGTGGCGTCGATTCGGCTGTTGATCGATATTTTGCAAAACGGGAAATCCTGGGACTCCGATCGGGTGCGAGAATATTTGGAGCTGATCTCGAAGGAGAACAAACGCCTCGGCCGCCTGATCGAGAATTTTCTGTCGTTTTCTCGAATGGAGCGAAACAAGAGCAATTTCGTGCTGCAGGAAACCTCTGCTAGGGAGATTGCGCGAGAGGCAGAGAGCATATTTAGGGAAAGCGTAGCGAGCGCCAGCTGCAGTGTTCGGGTGAATATTGTCGATGGCCTTAAGCCGATTATGGCCGATGCGGAAGCGCTGCAGACGGCTATCGGAAATCTGCTTGAGAATGCTTGCAAGTATGGAGGCGAAGATCCGGAGATCGGGTTGTCGGTTTCGAATTCGGGAAGCGGGGTCGTCTTCGAAGTTTCGGACCGTGGCGAAGGTATATCCGAGGATGAGCAGGGCAAGATATTCGAACGCTTTTATCAGTCGAAGCGGCGCTTATCTGAACACGCGGGCGGCGTGGGTCTGGGATTGAGCATCGTTTCGTTTATCGTTGAGAAGCACGGAGGGCGCGTGAGCCTTGAGAGCGCGCTGGGAAAGGGAAGCGTATTTAAAATAGAGATACCGTATGTCTAAGATTCTTGTGATTGAAGATGACTTCGCGCTTCAGCGCGGCTTGAAGGATAGCTTTTCGGATGAAGGCTACGAGGTTCTCGTGGCGGGCGATGGAGAGACCGGGTTGGATTTGGCGCTTTCGGCGAGTCCGGATTTGGTGATCTTGGATATCATGTTGCCCAAGTTTAATGGATACGAAATCTGCAAGGCGATTCGCATGGAGGGCTACGAGTATCCGATTGTCATGCTGACTGCTAAAGAAGAGGAGAGCGACATCGTGCGCGGGCTCGATCTGGGCGCGGACGATTACGTGACGAAGCCGTTCAATATACGAGAGCTTGCGGCTCGTGTGCGGTCTTTTCTGCGACGCCATCGATCGACGGACGAGACGGTTTTCCGATTCGGAAATTGCGAGCTGAATCGCGAGTCCCGCCAATTCAGCAAGGCCGGTGACGCGATAACTTTGACTAGCAAGGAGTACCAACTGCTGGAGCATTTCCTGGAAAACGAGGGCAAGGCGTTGACGAGGACGAATATTATGAATAAGGTGTGGGGAAGCTCGATAGTCGTCACCCAGCGGAGCGTTGATCGCTGCGTGACTACCTTGCGCGCGAAGGTCGAGGACGAGCCGAGCCAGCCCCGGCACATCAAAACGATCCGCGATGTCGGCTATCGGTTTGAGGTGTAGGTAGCTGGGCTGATTTCCAATTTCTTAAGATCATCGTCTTCGTCTTTGTCTTAATCTTCGTTGGTTCGAAGAAGACAATGACGAAGACGAAGACTATGATTAAGACGAATGGGGATGATTGGGATGGGTGCTATTTAAATGTCACCTTGATGTTATCAGTTAACGGTAACAAACTTGCTATGACTCCTTGGCCTTGGAAAAAAGGCTCACGCGAAGCCGCCAAGACGCGAAGGAAGAAACTCTGAAATCATATGTTCCTGATCGAATCTTCCACGGTTCTTAAATCCTTCGCGGCTTGGCGGCTTCGCGTGAGTTCAAAATCACTAATTCCAATGGCGACGACACTATCGAGGCCCTATCCGGTGACGGAAATAATCGCACCCCTTCCGCAGCGCGTTGCCAATCCTGTCCTCCCTGTAGTTTTGATCGGTTAGACAGCTTTTTGGTCTTAGTTGGTTTGAGGGAAAGTGAGAATAAGACTAAGATTAAGACGATGACGAAGATT
>JAJFLS010000477.1 GCA_021772595.1 Opitutales bacterium | reverse complement strand
ATCTTTTTATAGCGGTGTTTCCAACAGTAACTCAACTTAAATGTTCGCGCCCGATCTCCTCGCGGCAAAATCAACCAATTTATGGGCCGCTCGGTCATGGGCCGCTACCTTCCTTCTAAAACGCTCTATCGCCACATTCATTATACAAAATGGCGGACCGTCCCAGAATGAGACGGCCCGCACAGCTATGATGTATTGTTTTTTCCTTTCGGAAAGTTTTTAAAACTCGTACGTCGCGGTCAGGCGCCAGCTGCGTCCTTGCGGTACGTCGTATCGGCTGTATACTTCGCCACGACCGTATGGATATTCGTAGATTGGACCTGAGCGATTCTGATGAGATACAGGAATAATATCCTCATCATCCAATAGATTACTGATATTCAGCTGAACTGAAAAGGGCCCTTCAAGAAAACCAATTCCGTCCGCCCAGCGATAACGAATCATGCCGTCGGTGTTCCAGAGTTCGCGAGAGGTAAAGGTCTCTAGCGTTGTATCGCTCTCGCCAATAATCATGTTATCTTGCCAGCTAATACCAGCGCCAACAGAGAGCCCTTTGAATCGGCCTTCGGTAAAGTCGTAAGCGTTCCACCAATTCGCGCGATAAGGACGCAGACCCCATCCCTTATGCTCCAACTTGCGAGTATTATTCAGATTGAACAATACGATTTCCATGTCCCTTCCTGCGGTATTCGAACCGGTGGTAGTGATTTCTTCCCATCGCGTCGCTCCACCGGCTGCACCCGTGCCGACTAGACTGGTGAGATGACCCACCAACTGATCGAATATGCCACCGGGAGCCAATCCACTTCGATCCTGGAGATAAGGAGTATTCGTTGTGGAGGTCGTAGTTTCGAAAGGATTAATAATTTGATCCCAGGCTAGAGGACTATCGGGATCCGGCAGGAAGCCGTAGTGCGCTTCCATCCCTTTTCTAGTATTAGTAGAAACGCGATCAACCTTGCTCGCATTGAAGGTCATACGCCAGTTTTGCGTAACGTTGGCCTGCATCGTAAGCTCGACTCCCTTAGTGGTTTTGTCCTTCAAATCTGCGGACCAATTACGTGTATAAAGCTCTTCCGCATCCAGGGCGTCCCACGCAGCCTGCGTCATAATCCCCTCATCAACCACATTGCTGGCCAAATCGACGAGCCGATCGTATTGCCCGTTGTTATTCAATCCGGTACGGGCTCCGATTTCGTCAGTCTCATAGTAGACGAGACGACCGGAGATTCGATTGTCCAAGAAATTGAAACGAATTCCGTAGTCAAGCCCCTCGCCTTCTGGCGGAGGAGTCGGGTTGCCCAATGGAATCTGCAGATTCACAAAATCGGGGAATCCAATGCTATCGGAATGATTTGCTACTAGTCCGAAGTTGTCGGTTATATTGTAGACGGCTCCAAACGTAGTCGTATCGCTGTCGAAGTCGAAACTATCCCCTTCCTCTGGTTGCTCGAAATCCGGCATCGGCCCAGTGAGCAACTCATCTTCGGTGATCCCACGCGTCAAATCGACTGCGCGAGCGCTCGACCACTCGTTGCGGTACTGAAGAATGTCGCTCTTGTCCTTGCGAATTCCAACGGTAGTGACGAGTTTGCGATTAAACCAGAAGTTCTGCATAGCGAACATACTGCTATCGATCGTTTGAATGCCTGCCTTATTTCCGTTACCCGGAATTCGGTTGGTCCATCCAATCTCAAGCTCCCGTCCGTCGATCATGTGCTTAGTGCCATGAAGCGTCTCCCAACTGCCGACCGCAAAAGTCTCTGGGCTCTGAACGGGATCATCGAAATCGTAATATGTCCGTACTTCAACGCGGTTGCCCGGATTGTTCCAATGAGTATTGAAGGGGCGACCGAGAAATCCCAATTGCTTGTTAGTCCGGTAAGAGAATTCTTCCGTACGTGAAGTGGTGACTGCAAAACGATGCTGACCGAAACGCTCCGTATCGAGATCGTAGGAAGCCGAAACGCGTGTAGCTTCAGTTTCCTGATCCAATCCGTCGTTTCTCCAATTCGATTCAAGATACCATTGTCCCGCATAGGGATTCGGGCCGAAGTTCGGATTGCGAGCGCCACCACTTCCATCGAAATCGGTTAAGTTACGATCCGGCGCAGCAACTCCATCGGCGACTTGCTGCACAAAGGATTCCTTTGCCGAGAAATCCAGCCCGCGAGTCAAGTTGGCATCTGCGTTCACCTGAAAGGCGAAGCCTCCAATATTGAACGCCGTCAAATCCGTCTTTTGGTAATTGTGTGCGACGTTGATGAAAAAGTTGTCGTTCACCTTGAAGTCGCCAAAGAAGGTATAGTTCTCGAAATTCCAGACTTTGGATGCTCCCGTACCGTCCGTATTCAAAGTTCTAGGAAGCACGCCTGGCATATTGACCCGAGGACGCCCTCCATTCGAAGTCGCCCCATTCGTCCAATTCGCGTCAGGCGGCGCGGAAACTCCCTGGTCGCCATACCCTCTGAAGACCCACTGCCCGGCGTCTTCGTACAGAACTTGGTCGTTCGTTGTAAATACGTAACGTCGATTTTGCGTGCGAGGATTCGTGTTTCGTTGAACCGTTCCGAAAAACTCGCTAGCGGCGTTAGTCCACCTACTGCCTTCGTTTCCGTTGTTCCTTGCAAGCGTAAGGGAAGAGGTTCCCAGAAGCGTATCCAGATCGCCTCCATTCGCATTCAAATATTGCGTCCAGTCATACAAAGGAACTCCGCCGAAATCCAGGGCAGGGGCTCTCGTTTGATTGCTCTTGCGTTGCGTGCCTGATTCATAATTGGCCCGAAAAGTGACATTCTCATTAGCCTTATACGTAACCGTACCAAAGATACGCTCAATGTCGTCGAAGGTATTCACCTGCCATTCCTCAGCCTCCTGATCGACCGTGGCAATTGAGAGAGCTAGCTTGTCCTCAATCAAAACACGGTTTACTCGGAGATCAGTCCGAAAACCTCCCGTGTCTTCAGTTTGCACTCTAATGCGCCCGCTATTTTGCTGAGTGTTCGCGCCGATAGAAGTACTGTTAACGATACCCCCTGCGTTGCTCAAACCGAACAAGATGCTATTCGGACCGCGAGCCGAGTCGTAACGACCGCTTCGGTAACCATCGCTGGGTGTAATGCTGCGAAAAAAGTCCATCCCTTGAGTCGCGGCAACGCCTCGAATGTTGATGCGTTGAGTTGCGCTGGTCGCAGTCGTTCCATCACGGTCCGAACGAACGCCACCGACTTCATCTTCGCCATAATCAATGGTCATGTTCGAAGTATAGTTGGAAAGTTCCTCGAGATTCTGGATGCCCAAATCTTCGATGAAAATGTCCGTGAAGACAGATATCGACGAAGGAACATCTTTGAGATTCGTATTGAGCCGGCTGCCGGCGAGCGTGTTCGTCGCTCGATAGCCCGTGTCGCTCGAGGAATCGACCACAAAGGGCGAGAGCTCATAAGCTTCTTCCGCATCGTCCTGAGCCGAGACGAATGGGATGAACGCCCATTGCGCGGCGGCAATGAGCGAGATAGTTGTGCGTATTTTCATAGCGTGCATTTTGATAGGGGTTGCGCCCATTTGTCGGGCTTTTGTAGTTTCGCCTAGGAGATGCCTGCTCGGTTAAAACAAGCGATTTCCCATAATGTACCGCGCTGGCGGAGAAAGCGTTATCTCAGGAGTCTCAAATATCGCAAAAAACTCACACCCTGGATAAGTCTTTAGAATTGAAACAGTTGCAAAAGCTGGTTCGTTCTGAAATTTCTACGCTACATCAAAGAAAATCATATTCGGTTCGCCTGATATCAGACAGGCCTCAACAAGATCCTCAATCGGTAGCGCTCGGGCGCCGCCCCGAGCCTTCGCAGCAAGAGAATCTTCATTAAAAAGCCAGCGGAGAATTGCCAGTACAACCAGCCTCCTACACTCAACCCCGGACTACGCCACCACGTCCTTGACCACGTGGCCATGCACGTCGGTCAGGCGGTAGTTGCGGCCTTGGAATTTGTAGGTGAAACGCTCGTGGTCGATTCCCAGCAGATGCATGATCGTCGCTTGAAAATCGTGCACGTGGACCGGATTCTCGACCGCGTTGAAACCGAACTCATCCGTCGCCCCGTAAACGAAACCAGGCTTCACGCCGCCGCCCGCCATCCAAATCGTAAATCCGTAAGGATGGTGGTCCCGACCCCAGCGAGCGTAGTTTTCAAACTCCCCTTGCAAGAAAGGAGTCCGCCCGAATTCGCCGCCCCAAATCACGAGCGTCTCGTCGAGCAAGCCGCGCTGCTTTAGATCCTTGATGAGGGCTGCGCTTGGCTGGTCGGTATCCGCGCATTGGATTTTTAGCTGCCTATTCAAATTATTATGCTGATCCCAGCCCGCATGCATTAGCTGAACGAAACGTGTTCCACGTTCAACCAGCCGCCTGGCCATCAGGCAATTGTATCCAAAACTTCCTTCCCGATGAACATCCGGTCCATACATGTCCAGGGTTGACTTCGATTCGCTGGAAAAGTCGGTCAATTCCGGGACGCTTGTCTGCATCTGGTATGCCATCTCGTATTGCGAAATTCGCGTGGCGATTTCCGGGTCCCCATAGTCCTTGAGCTTTTCCTCGTTCAGCTTCGCGAGATCATCGAGCATGCTCCGGCGGAGCGAACGGCTCATTCCGTCAGGGTTCGACAAATACAGAACAGGATCTCCACTTCCTCGGAATTTAACTCCTTGATATTTCGTCGGCAAGAAACCCGACCCCCAATAGAAATCATAAAATATCTGTCCGCAGGACGCTTCCTTGTCGCGTGAAGTCATGGCCACAAATGCCGGGAGATCTTCCGCCTCGGATCCCAATCCATAGCTCAGCCACGCTCCCATGCTCGGCCTGCCCGGAATCTCCGCGCCGGAAAGAAAATAGTTAATCCCAGGGGCGTGATTCACCGAGGTCGTGTGCATGGAGCGGATGAAACACAAATCATCGACGATCGCCTGCGTATGCGGCAAAAAACTACCAAGCCACATACCGTTCTTACCGTATTGAGCGAATTCTGTAATATTCGGGAGAAGGAGTTTGTCCTTCGTATTGGTCATCGAGCTAAACCGCTTACCTCCCAATACTGAATCAGGGACCGGCTCTCCTCGCAGCTTTCCGAGCATCGGCTTGTAGTCGAATAAGTCCACGTGAGACGGAGCGCCATTTTGCAGCAGATAGATCACTCGCTTCGCCTTGGGAGCGAAATGAGGCAATCCGGGCAGGCTCGCGTCTCCTTGGGCTAACGCCTTTGGGTCAAGCAATCCCGCCAAAGCGACCGCTCCCAAGCCATTGGCGGCCTTCCCGAAAAATTCTCGGCGAGTGAATTGTCTACGTGAATCGATTAACGGGTTCATGGCTAAATTAAGAATTTGGGCTACCCACGAATCGCTCGAATCTTCACAAATTGGGAACAAAGAATGTTCAGGTCTATGCATTCGTGATAATTCGTGGGCAAATTTTTCATCATTCCTTTGTTAAAGTCTCATCCAAGTTCAACAGCATCAGACAAACAGTCGACCAAGCAGCGTGCTCGGCTGCATCGAGGTTCTCATCGCGTTCCGACTCTCCGACTGAGACGAGTTTCAACGCCGCCCGAGGGTCATCCTTAAAGTGCGACCGATATTTCTTGAGCGCCAGCTCGAGCGTCTTCCGCTCGGTCCTATTCGGCGTTCGAGCGGTCGCCATTTGAAACGCGGTTCGCAACCGCTTGGAATCGTTTCCGTCAATTTCCGTCAGAGCGCGTTGGGCGAATCCTCGAGCCGCTTCAGCGTAAGTCGTATCGTTTAAGGTCGTCAGGGCATGCAGGGGCGTGTTGGTTCTCAGGGCTTTTACTTCGCAAACATTCCGAGCTCCTGAATCGAAAAACACGGGCGGCCCAACGATGCGGCGCCAAAACGTGTAGAGACTTCTTCGATACAGGTCTTCCCCGCTATCTTGATCATACTTAATAAACCCAAACGAGGCTTCTTTCCAAATCCCTTCCGGCTGATAAGGCTTCACCGGAGGACCTCCGATTGTCTGGTTCAACAATCCGCCTAGAGTGAGGGCCTGATCCCTCAGCATCCAAGAAGACATCCGGAAACGCGGGCCGCGGGCGAGCAACTCATTATTCGGATCGCGCTCCAGCAATCCAGGAGAAACGCGTGACGACTGACGATAAGTCGCGCTCATCACAATCAGTTTGTGCAGCGCCTTAACATCCCAGCCGCTCTCGCGAAACTCCACAGCCAGCCAATCGAGGAGCACTTCGTGAACCGGCGGCTTACTCTGCACGCCGAAATTCTCGACCTGTTCCAAAATTCCTTTCCCGAAAAACTGCTGCCAATACCGGTTTACCGTCACGCGCGCAGCGAGTGGATTTTCGTCGGACATCAACCATCGCGCCAAGTCGAGCCGATTGAAGTCTCCCGTTTTTTCGACGCCTCCATTAAGGGCCGAAGGAAAGCCGGTGATCACCTTTTCCTTCGGCTGGTCATAGGCTCCCTTGTCTAGAATGAAAGTATCCCGCTCGACGGAGTCCTCCATTATCATGAGGATCGGTCTCGAGTTCTTGTAAATGTCTAGATCTTGGTAAGCGGCGATGAACTCCAGTGTAGCATCGACATATTCAGGCTCCGATTCCTGATACTCGCTTACAATTGCGACAAGCGGCTCGGGCCTACGTTCGATTACAGGTTGTTTGAATAGCCCTTGAATCGTTCCATTCGTGATATTCTTAACCTTTTCAGATTCGATTGTTAGCTCCCCTTCAGGCCGTGGAAAAATGGATCGCTCAATCGCATCAAGCTTTTCAGCCACCTTCGCCATTGCCTCCTCGAGTTCTTTAATCCTTTCCTCATGGACCTCTGTACTGAGATCCAAAACCGGAGGCGTATGCGGATTCCGACCCTTTCCATCGACGACCGTCTTATCGAAAAACGCCATGAGCTGATAGTACTCGCGCTGGGTTATCGGATCGTATTTATGATCATGGCATCGGGCGCAACCCATCGTGAGGCCCATCCATATCGTGGATACAGTATCAGTTTGATCGACCAGATAATCGATTCGATTCTCTTCCGGCAATCGACCCCCTTCCCCGTTTATCATGTGATTGCGCAAAAACGCGGTCGCTATCTTTTGTTCCTTCGTTGCGTCTGGCAAAAGATCGCCCGCGATTTGTTCGATAGAGAATTGATCGAAAGGCATGTTCGCGTTGAGCGCATCGACCGCCCAATCTCGCCACGGCCACATCCCTCTTTCATCATCGTTCTGGTATCCGTTACTATCCGAATAGCGAGCCGCATCCAGCCATTCCCAAACCATGCGCTCTCCGTAGCGCGGCGAGGCCAAGAGTCGGTCCACGACCTTCTCATAAGCATTCGTGGAATGGTCAGCCAGAAATCCCTCAATCTCTTTCAGCGTTGGAGGCAGACCCGTAAGGTCCAGCGTCACTCGCCTTAAAAGGGTTTTTCGGTCCGCTTCCGGTGACGGCCTCATCCCTTCTTTTTCGAGCTTGGAAAGCGTAAAAGCATCGATCGTGTTGCGCTGCCATTTCCCCGAGCGCGTCTTCGATGGCTCTTGCCGCTTTGGAGGAGAGAACGCCCAATGCTCCTCGTACTTCGCGCCTTGTTCGACCCACTTTTTAAAGAGCTCCTTTTCGCTATCGGACAATCTCCTTGGATGATCCTCCGGCGGCATTTGCTCGGACTTGTCCTCCGAAAAAATCAGCCAAATTGCCTCGCTCTCCTCCGCGTCGCCAGGAACGATCGCCGCATACCCGCCGCGGTCCTTCGTCGCGCTCTCGAGAGAATCCAGTCGCAGTTCGCCCTCCCGCGCCTTCTTATCCGGCCCGTGACACTGAAAGCATGTATCCGACATAATGGGACGGATATCGTGATTAAATGAAACGAGCGGATCGTCCGAAGCGATCGATACCGAGGCCGCCCAAACCAGAATCACGGCTGGGGAAACCAATTTCAAACTTCTCGTATAAACGCTCAATGGGGACGGGGCATCAAATCAATCGACCCCGAGAATCTGACACATCCGCTTCCCATGTCGAGGTTGAAGAATGAGACGACAAGGTAGGGACCGACTGCCAGGCGGTCCGAGAAGAATCAAAGACGACTTAGGCAAATACCACACCGAATTCTCGATGTAGCTACATCGCCCCGCAAGCGGGACGGCGAATTTTGTCCGGGACGACGCCCGGACGCTACCAATCGTTAGCTAAAAAGGTAGGGTCCGGGCGCCGCCCCGGACAAAATTCGATAATTCGTTCACCGCGCCAAAACCTGCACCGTTTCTTCCGGCAACCAGCACGAGCTCCCTTCTTCGAGACGCACACGCACCCAGCTTTCTCGCGACTCCAGCACAACGACTTCCAGCCCGTTATGAAGAGCGTCGACATAGGCGGAAAGATAGGAATAGCTCGGC
>JAJFLS010000476.1 GCA_021772595.1 Opitutales bacterium | reverse complement strand
GTATTCGCGGAATTGAAAAATGATGACCCCACATTTGAAATTGTGAGAGCTGCAAGGGAAATGGTAGACGATATGGATCTGGAGTCCGATGTGACCAAGGTGTTTGGCGGGCCTGTAAACCTTGTACTGAAACGACCGAACGATTTTCGGTCGGAATTGCTGGCTGCGGTTTTTGCAGATCTAGAAGAGTTGAAGGCAGGGCTGGGTGAGGAGTTCGAGATTCTGCCAACCGGCTTAAATGGCGGAGTCTCCGCGAGACCGTATTCGGATAAGGAAGTCGAAGTCTGGATTAATTATAGCTTCCAAATCCGATCGATCCGCGAATTGGAATTCGAGAAGGCGAAGCTGGTGCTAAGTGGGAACTAGCGTCTCCTTGCCCAAGGGCGCTTCGTTCTATCGGCTGTGCAGTTTTGGCGACTATATTCGCCATTCGGCGCGGCCTGGGCTGCCGAGGAGGAGGTTGGCGGCCTTGTCCCGATCAAATCGTTCACGCTTGGGATTCCAGGAAACCGGTCGCTCGAGGCGGTAGGCTAGGTTCGCAAGTATGCACATACTGGCTACACGGTGACCAGATTCGATATCCATGACTGGCGCCTTGCGGGTTTTGATGCAATCGAGCCAGTTTTCGAGATTGTATTTATGGGCCGGAACTTTATCGGGCAAGGTGTAAGCCATCTCGTTGTCGTTCGCGAATGCCACAACTTGTTCGTCGGGAAAGACGCGTCCATCTCCGCCGCGAACGATCGTTTTCCCCTGGGTACCGTGATAGACTGCTCCGAATTCGAAGTCAGCGGCCCGAATGCCCGGTTGGGCCCAGTGGATGGAGATATCCGGACGTTTAAAATCATAGGTGACCTCGAAGTGGGTCGGGCAATTCCAGAGTCCGCTTTCCGGAATCCGTCCTTTTGCCTCGATGCGAGAAGGACCGGTTCGGTCTAAGCCCAAGAACCAGGAAATAAGGTTGAAGACATGAGCGCCCCGGTCACGGATTTGCCCTCCGCCAAGGTCTAACATCCAGCGGAAGTTTCGGTGGCAGTAATCCGGGTTGAACGCCCGCCCGGCTGCAGGACCCAGCCACATGTCCCAGTCCAAGTGGGCCGGAGGCTTGGCCGCTTTCAAGGGATCGCCCCCTACGGGATTGTCGTTGTGCCAACATTCGACGCGCGTGACGCGCCCGATATTGCCCTCCTGCAAAAATTTCCTCAGCACGGCAGCGGCGGGATGATGGCGCCCTTGGGAGCCCACTTGAACCACTCTCTTGTAGCGTTTGGCAGCGTTCACCATGGCCCGGCCTTCTTCGATTGTCTTGCACGCCGGTTTCTCCACGTAGACATCCTTGCCGGCCGCGCAGGCATCTATCATCATCAAGGCATGCCAATGATCGGGCGAGGCGATGACGACCGCGTCGATGTCCTTTCGTTCGAGGAGCCTTCGGTAGTCTGAGAAGATCGGCAGCTTGCGGTCGAAGAGGGAGGCCGCCTTTTTCGCATGGAGGGCATCGACATCGCAGAGAGCTCCCACGTTATCGGGAATGCTCTTCAGGTGGCCGGTCCCTTTGCCGCCCACGCCAATATGGCCAGTGACGATTCGGTTGTTTGCTCCCGCCCGTCCATTTACCGCCAATACGCCGCTGGACACGATCATCGGGAATGCCGCCGCCGCTCCCGCAACAAACGCTCTTCGAGAAAGGGGGCTAGGCTTGCGCTGACTATTAGAGGATGCCGATACCATGCTGCCCATGCCCAAATCTATTCTCCCAGTGGGGCGCCTGTCGAGCCGATTTCAGGAGGGACTGGAGTTTGGAGCTTACGCTTTCGAGTAAACTCTAGTTGCGCGAATCGGTCGCCCATAGCGACTACGAAGCGATGGCGCATGGTGATGCATCGCCCTATTCAGAGAGTAGGGAATTGATAATTGACCACCGACCGTTTGCGTTGTTCGCTTCGGCCTGGCTTTCACTGCGCAAAATGAGCAAGGCAGACACTGCAATTGTATTGGATTTTGAGACGACGGGCCTTTCTCCTGGGATGGGCGATCGGGCAATCGAGATCGGCGCAGTGCGGATCGAGAATGGGGAAGTGACGGATCGCTTTCAGGAGCTGATGAATCCCGGGCGGCGGATCAGCGGTTTCATCGAAGACTATACGGGGATCTCGAACCGGATGCTGCAATCGGCTGCCTCTTGTAGCGAGGTGATGCAGCGGTTTTCCGATTTTATCGGCGACCACAATCTCGTCGCTCACAACGCTTCGTTCGACCAACGGTTTCTGGATGCCGAGCTGGCGCTGATATCGAAGAAACGCTCCGGGCAGTTCGCATGTTCCATGCTTGCCGCGCGTCGTCTTTATCAAGAAGCGCCCAATCACAAATTAGGCAGTTTGGTGAGGTATATGAATATTCCGTCAGATGGGACTTTTCACAGAGCGCTGTATGATTCCGAGATGACGGCTAAATTATGGCTGGCCATGCTCGGCTCGATTGGCGAACGGTATACGGTCTCTGCGGTCTCGTTTTCGCTCATGAGGAAATTGACCCGTACTCCAAAGCGATCGGTCAGTCAGCTGTTCGAATAGTCATAGTCGTTGCATGT
>JAJFLS010000475.1 GCA_021772595.1 Opitutales bacterium | reverse complement strand
GCGTAAGGAGCCGTTCGCGGATCCGTTGGCCGACGGGATGATTCGCGAGCTTCGCAAGAATTGCGAAGAAACGGGCGTAACCTTCTTCGACCTTCCGAGCGGCAAGCAAGGGATCGTTCACGTAGTTGGGCCTGAGCAAGGTATCACGCAACCGGGTACAACGATCGCCTGCGGCGACTCTCACACATCGACTCACGGCGCGTTCGGGGCGATCGCGTTCGGCGTGGGGACAACTCAGATTCGCGACTTGCTGGCGACGCAGACGATGGCGATTGCCAAGCTGAAAGTGCGCCGCATCAACGTCACCGGCAAAGTCCGTCCGGGCGTTTATGCTAAGGACGTGATTCTTCATATCATTCGCACGCTTGGGGTTAATGGCGGAACGGGATTCGCCTACGAGTACGGCGGAAACGTGTTTGACGAATTCACCATGGAAGAGCGCATGACCGTCTGCAACATGTCCATCGAAGGCGGGGCCCGCGTCGGCTACGTAAATCCGGACGAGAAGACGTTCGAGTATTTGAAAGGGCGCCCGTATTCGCCGAGCGGCGACGATTGGGACGCAGCTGTAGAACGGTGGAAATCGTTCGCGAGCGATCCAGATTGCGAATACGATGATGTTGTCAATTTTGACGCGGGCGACATCGCTCCGACCGTGACTTGGGGGATCAATCCCGAACAGGCGATCTTCGTGACCGAGAACGTGCCGACGGTCGAGGGATCGGCTGAGAAGGACAAGGATCTCATCGCGGAAGCGCTCGAGTACATGAAACTTCCCGCCGGCGAACCCATCAAGGGAACGAAAGTGGACGTGTGCTTTATCGGTTCCTGCACCAATGGCCGGATTTCCGATTTCGAGGAGGCGGCGAAGTACTTGAAGGGTCAGAAGGTTGCGGATGGTGTAAAAGCAATTGCCGTTCCCGGATCGCAGATCGTCGACGCGATTTGCAAGGAAAAGGGCCTCGACCAGGTTTACCGGGATGCCGGTTTCGAATGGCGCGAAGCGGGCTGCTCGATGTGTCTGGCGATGAATCCGGACAAATTGATCGGCGACCAGCTCAGCGCGAGTTCGAGCAACCGAAACTTCAAGGGTCGCCAAGGCAGCCCGACGGGACGGACCGTGTTGATGAGTCCAGTAATGGTCGCGGCGGCGGCGGTCCGCGGCGAAATCGCGGACGCCCGCGAAGTGTTTGATGTGGAGCAGCTCGTAGAAGCGTAAACCAAGGAGATCGATAAAATGGCTTTAGAAAAAATCACGGAAGTTAAAGGCCAGGGCGTTTACGTCGCTGGAAACGAGATTGATACGGACCGCATTATTCCGGCCCGTTTTATGAAGTGCGTCACCTTCGACGGGCTCGGGGAGTACCTGTTCTACGATGTTCGCAAGCACGAGGACGGCAGCGACAAGGAGCATCCGCTCAATGACGAGCGTTTCTCGAAAGCGTCCATCCTATTGGCCGGCGCGAATTTCGGCTGCGGCAGCTCGCGCGAGCATGCGCCTCAAGCGCTTTATCGCTACGGTTTCCGCGGTCTCATCGCGGAGAGCTACGCGGAGATCTTCTTTGGCAACAGCACGACGCTCGGCATTCCCTGCTTTTGCGCGGCGAAAGAGGACATCCAGGCAATCGCTGCGGCGGTCGAAGCGGATCCGTCTATCGAGATCACGCTCGACGTCGAAAACGAGCGCATCGGTTTCGGCGACCAAAGCGTGACCGCGGTCGTTCGCGAGTCGGCTCGCAAAGCGCTTTGCGAAGGCAAGTGGGACATGATCGGCGAGCTTAAGGAAGTCGAGGACCAGATCTCTGAGGTCGCAGCGCGGTTGCCGTATATGGCGCGGTAGGGGATGCTCGGACAGTCTTCGTCTTTGTCATCGTCTTAATCTTCTGAGGAGGACCGGGTCCTTCGACTGGGCTAACTGGTTTTGACGAAGACTAGGACGAGGACGAAGACTAAGACCTTGCCGACTTGGAAGAGGATCTTGCTATTGAACAAGTTTTCCTAGTATGGGTCAGTTAGTTTTCCCAGAATCTTCCCTAATCGATACCAGAAAGCATGTTAGAAATTCTCAAAGGAGCCGGCGTTTTCGTTTACCCGCTCGCGGTGTGTTCCATCGTTGGCTGCTTCATCATTTTCGAGCGCATGTTCGCGCTGCGTCGTTCGGCGATCATTCCTGCTCCTCTGGTCGAGGGTGTTATCGAAGGGAGTCCGTTTGACGGCGGGGCAAGCTCGGCGCTGGGGCGAATCATTGCTTACTGGAAGCGTCACTCGCAAGACGATGGGGCGGTCAAAGCCTACGCCCGGCTAGAGGTCAACCGGATGGAGCGCGGGTTCGTGTTTCTGGAGATCATCATCGGGGCGGCTCCTTTGCTGGGCTTGCTGGGCACTGTGACGGGGTTGGTGCAGGTATTTGGAAATGTCTCTATGGAAACCGGGATGCCCGACCCGTCGGCGTTCACGCAGGGGATCGCGCTGGCGTTGACGACTACCGTTATCGGACTTGCAGTGGCCATTCCGTGCTTGATCGCCAACAGCTACCTACAGCGCCGGGTCGAGACCTACGCGGTCCAGTTCGAGTCCCTGCTGGAGCA
>JAJFLS010000474.1 GCA_021772595.1 Opitutales bacterium | reverse complement strand
GGCTGCTTAGGGATAAGCAGCCCTACCTTTACCTTATCTGTTAAGCATCGAATCCATAAGCAACGCGAAACGCCCCTACCGAGACGCGAACGTCTCACTCGTCGCGACTAGCTTCACCAAATCCCGAAAGCCGTCACCCTTCTCGCCGAGTTCCTCGATAATCCGATCGATCTCCGGGCGATCCATAATCTCAATACGCCGCCCAATCGCGTAGGCTAGCAACTTCTCGGTCAACGCACGGGTGAACTGATCCTTCCGCGTCATCAATACCTTTTTGAATTCAACGATATCGTCAAACGATTGCCCGTCGGGCAGAGATCCCGAAGCGTCGATTTCCGCCCGGTCATTGTACTTCGTTCGCCAACCGCCAATCGGATCGAAATTCTCCAGCGCGAATCCCAGCGGATCGATTTTCCGATGGCACTCATTACAGGACTTGACGTTCCGATGTTTCACCAATTGATCGCGAATCGTCTTCGCCCCGCGAATGTCGGGATCCAACGGCTCCACATCCGGAGGAGGCGGCGACGGTGGCGTCCCGAGCAGATTTTCGAGCAGCCACACTCCGCGCAAAACCGGAGAGGTATCCACGCCGTTTGCCGTCACCGTTAAAACGCTAGCCTGCCCCAAAAGCCCTCCTCGCCGCGGATCATTCAGAGCCACCTTCCGAAAAGCGTCTCCCTCAACTCCATCTATCTCGTACAACTCCGCCAAGGGCTCGTTCAGAAACGCATAGTCCGAATCCAGAAATCGCTCGACGCTTCGATTTCGATCAAGCGCGTCGCGGGTGAATAATTCGGTTTCCCGCCTCATCGCAGTTCCCAGATCGTTGGCGTAATAGGCTTCGAATTTGTTCCGGTCGGGCGGAGCGTCTCCCAAGCTTCTCAGTGTCAACCAGCTATCCAGAAATCCGCTCACGAAATGATCGGCGCGAGCATCGTTAATCATCCGCTCGATTTGATCGACCAATACGTCAGGGCGATTTAAACGCCGCTTTTTCGCGAGTTCCAAAAGAGCATCGTCCGGCATCGTCCCCCACAGGAAATAGGAAAGCCGCGACGCTAGAGCGTAGTCCGACAATCGCATTTGGCTGCCTTTGATCGGAACTTCTTCTAGATAGAGAAACGTCGGAGAACAGAGCGTCGCTTTCAATCCACCCTTGAGCGCCGTAAAAGCAGAATGCCCTTTCTCCCGGCGCGCGGATACCACTCGCATCAATCGATCCACCTCCGCCGGTCGTGCCGGACGACGATAGGCGCGATTCGCGAATTCCTTGATGATCTTTCGCGTCTTCCGAGGATCGAACGCGTCGTCTCCAATAATCGAATTCCAGCTACTTGTAGGCCACTCATCGTAGTAAGGCCCGCTAATCTCCACTTCGTGAATACGAATGTGCGGGATCCCTCCGTGCCGGATCGCGACAGCCATATAGTCTGCTTCTAGCTCCGCTTTGGGAATCGAAGGGTCGGGATTCTCGGTCACGCGCTTGGTCACCTCGCGAAACGCGGGGCGAATATTCATCGAACCGTTCACGTAGGTGAAGCGCGGCGCGAAGCCCTCGTCCAGCCACACTCTGGAAGTATGCCACTTCGGCCCGTTGTCGGGGAGCGCGAACGTTCCGAGATCAGGCTCGTAGGGTTGCGGCACATGCAGCCACCCGAACCGACGATGCCCCGGCACGATGCGCATCAACATCGGCTCGGCGGGATCGTTGATCACTAATTTTCGATTGAAGGAGTGGTGCCGATTGACCGCTTCCGCTAGAGTGCGGATCTCGTAAACGCCCCCCTCAGGCACTCCCTCTTGGAACGCGAGCAACGGCGCGTAGGATCCGAAACGTCTCACCGTGTTGGGTGCCTCATAGACATTGAGGTACCTCTGGCCGTGGGCGACTTGATGGCGCTTGTTCAATTCGGGCTGCTGAAGAAAGTCGCCCTTGAAACTCCACGTCCTCGGCTCGGGCTTCTCTTCGAACGGCAGGGCCTTTTCGACGATCCGATTTGCTGCGTGGATGTATTGGTCCAGCAAATACCCGGAGGTTACCAGCGTATCGCCCACATTGTCCAAATGCTCGACCATCCGCTCGCCCGGAAAATCCTCGGTCGGATCGAACATGCTCATGTCCATCTCGAACAGATCTCGGATCGTATTGAAATACTCGCGGTGGCTCAACCGCCGCAAAACCGTTTCGCCTCCCGTAATCGTCCGACTCTCGTAAGCCTGCTCTACCGCTAGAGTAAGCCAATCCACAATCTCCTGCCGCTCGTCGTCCCCCGGTTGCTCCTCTTCGTCCTCCGGCGGCATGTCGCCTAAATTCATCAGATCCAGAATGTCCTGAAAATCGATCAGCGCGTTGTCATCGGAAATCGGATAAGCAAGCGAATCAAACCGCCGGTCGCCCTTCTGCTTCTCAGACCCATGGCACTTCACGCAATACTCATCCAGAAAAGGCCGCACCGTCGTGTCGAAGCCCGCGATATCGATTTCGCCGCCGATGGCAGAGGCCTTTAGCCCTGCGCAAAGCATCAAATGTAAAAGCGGGTTTATCCCGCGATTTCCGAAGAGCAATAATCGCGGGGTAAACCCGCTCCTACGCAAATTCCTAAACAACCTCATCCCAATTCCAACCCCGTAAGCGTGCCGGAGCTAATCCCGAAAAAATCGGTCTCCACTCCAAAACGCTGGAGCATCGAAAGGTAGAGATTGCAAAGCGGTACGCGTTTGCCGTTTTCCGACGGATAGCGTTTGTGCTCGCCCGCTTGGAAACCGCCGCCCGCCAGAATGATCGGCAAGTCCGTATTCACATGCGCATTACCGTTGCCCATTCCGCTGCCGAACAGAACCATCGTATTGTCCAGCAGGCTGCCGTTGGAATCGGGCTCTTTGATCGTTTTCAGCTTTTCGACAAAACGGGCCAGTTGCTCCATTTGATAATGTTCGATCCGCGTCAATTCCGCGATCCGCTCCGGCTTTTTCCCGTGATGCGACAACGCGTGATACCCGGAACTAAAACCGAAAAACGAAGTATCAAAACTCGTGCCCGCCATCTCGAAGGACGCCACGCGCGTCGAATCCGTCTGCAACGCGATCGCGATCAGATCGTACAACGCCGGGATGTCCTCGACGAGGCTACGGTTTTGCGGCTCCTCCATCGTCGGCACCGGCTTCGAGACTTTCGCCCAGCGCTTGTCCAACTCCAAACTCGTTTCAACATCCCGAACGGAGGTCAGGTACTCGTCGAGCTTGTCCCGATCTTGGCCGCCCAGACGCTTCTCCAAACTCTTCGCCTCGTCCCAAACGGAATCGAGGATCGATCCTCTCAGCTCGAAATTGTCTGCCGCTTCCGCTTGGGCCTTCGCTCCCTCATTGACGAACAGTTTCCGGAAAAGCTCCCGAGGTCCCTCCATCGGCGGTACACGCACGCCCGAACGCGTCCAGCACATCTGGCAGCCACCGTGCAATCCGTCTTCCGAACCGATGGTCAGCGAAGGGAATCGCGTCTCCGCGCCCACATATTCAGCCGCGCGCTGATCGATGCTGATATTCCCCTCGGGCATCCCCTTCGCGTCGCCCATCTTGACGCCGCTGAGAAACGAATGCGTTGAAAAGTGCCCGCCCTTAATGTCGTGATCGAGATGGGAAAACACATTAAAGTCCTCCCGGTGCTTCTCGAGCGGAGCGAGCAACGGAGTCATCGCGTAGTCACGGCCCGCCTCTTTCGGGAAAAAATCAGTCGGATACATTCCAAAGGAATTCCCGACACACACCATCCGCGTCGGAGCTTCCTTCGTCAGGACGCCCGGGGCAAGCGGAGAAGCCTTGGCCGAAATCGACTCCAAAGCCGGCAACGCTAAGGTCGCGAATGAGGATTTTATGAAAACGCGTCTATTCATCGCAGCTGAGATCAGGACCGTTTAGGGGATAACCGACTCTACCTATTTTACACGATAGGATCGAAAAATGGACCTTCGCACACGATCGAGGTCCCCTCAACCCAATTCGCCCTCGACAGAAAACTCAAGAGCCCCTCTCTCTCGACCGTTTAAATTACAACGTTGTAATTTAAACGGTC
>JAJFLS010000473.1 GCA_021772595.1 Opitutales bacterium | reverse complement strand
CTGATCGAGCGAATGCCATCCTCTTCGCTCGCTTCTATTTATCTAAAAATCCTTTGTGCTTGAGCCATTCTTCCATCCGGTCGGTCCAGGTGGTGACGGGTAGCTCCGTGCGACTTTGCTCAGGGCAGGGATTGTATCGTTTTGGCTGGAAAGAGTCTTAAGTTTGAGAATGATCTATGGGATGCTGTTTCCTCTTATTAGATTCGCTTTGGTGGTTTTGGCGGGAGGCTGCGGATTCTTGTTTGCGAAAGGCGAGTCAGATGTAGTGTCTGCGTTTAAAGATCGCAATAAGTCGAAGAGTTTTGAAGACGATACGGTTTGGATACACAAAAAAACCGACGGGAGTTATCGGCTACCCACTATCGAAGCCAAGAATGCGATCATAATCTTGGATTGCTCGAAATACATGCGCGATCCGGATTCCGGGGAGTTGTTGGATATCGTTTTGGAGAGACTGGAGGCTTTTCTGGGATCCATGCCGGAATTGAATTTTGTTAAAGTACTGGATTCGGACGGCGAGAAAGTGACTTCGAGTTCGACGATGGAAGATGAAGTGGGGAGAAAGACAGAATTGGCTAAAATGTTGCGAAGGGTCCGAGATTATCGGCGAGTGTCGGATTACAGCTACATCCAAGGATTGTTGGATGGCCTTCGGAGCATTCGGAAGAAAACTGGGGTTTCCGTATTCGTATTTGGGACGCAGCACATGGACTTCTATACCTCGCCCTCGGAACTTGTGGAAATCGTTGAGCAACTATCAAAGAAGCGGGATTTTTCGCTTAGCTACGTCAAAGTTTACGATTTTTCACAGGGAGATGATTGGACTGCCGATGGTGTGCTTACTAGTACGAGGAGCATTGACTACATCGGTTGGTTCCTCTCCAAGCGGCATGGCGGAAAATTCTACACGTTTCAACCTCTTGGAACGAGCCGAAGGAGCGAGGACAGAGAAGGCCTAGCGATACTTGATCTTTCTCGGCAGCATTCGATTGAAAAATGGGGGGTAGACGGTTCGTCAGAATTCCTAGAAAAATCGAATAGATTAATCCGGGCGATCGAAAGTCCGATTCGATTGGAGGCTGTTGATCAGTGTGACGATTGTCAGTGGATTTTTGATACGCGGATCGAAGAAGTCGGAAGGAGGCAAGCCTTTTGTTATACAACGCTCCAAACCAAGGATGGCTTGAGAGCTATCGAGTACCGTGCTCGTTTCGAGTATAAATCATATGGATGGGTCATCGACGAATGGACAATTGTTTTTGATGATCGGTAAATTGAAAATGCAGCGAATGAAGTTTCTACCAACAGCACACGTCCAGTTTCGCAGAACTGCATAATGGCCTCCGTCTTCGCTCTACGAGCTACGCCGCTACATGGGATCCTCGCGATGCGAGGGCAGGTTTGATGTGGGTTTAAGGAAAGTGGGAGGATTCGTGCTTCGCTCAAGAGCTACGCAGGACTAAAGGTGATTGAGCGACGGGGAGATTTGAAAGATGGAAAAAGGTTGTGCGAATTTCATTTTTAGCGGGTGTTCATTACTGTAGGCGTCTTAGAATGGCGTATCGAAATAGAACGATGATGGTATATGGAAGATTGGTCTGACAGAGATTTGCTAGAGAAATTCGGAATAAGCGGAGATCAGGGGGCTTTTTCTAATTTCGTGAACCGTCATTTGAAGCTGGTGTATTCGGTGGCTCTCCGCGGAGTCTCGGGCGATCGACAGCTTGCTGAGGATGTCGCTCAACAGGTGTTCGCTGACGCGGCCCAAAAGGCGACGAAATTGGCGACGCGTCAGTCGGTGATTGGGTGGCTGTTTACCGCAACGCGCTATGCAGCGTCGAAGGTGGTGAGAGGACGGATACGACAAGCGCAACGAGAGGAAATAGCAGCGAAAATGAATGAAATAGAACGAAGTGATTCATCGTCGGAAATCGGGCCCGAACTGCTGCCGTTGATCGAAGGGGCCATCGACAAGCTTTCGGATACGGATCGCGATGCGATCATTTACCGATATTACGAGCAGCTAGACTACTTGACGATTGGGTCGAAGCTTGGGTTGTCTCCGGCAGCGGTTCGCATGAGAGTCGATAGAGCCTTATCGAAGCTTCGCGCGAGCCTGTCGCGAAAGGACATCACATCAACAGGAGCGGCGTTAGCGACGACCTTGGGCAGTCACGCGCTTACGGTCGCGCCGAGTGGCTTGAGCGCGGCGATTACTACGACTGCCGTATCCACGGCGATGAGTGCTCCCTCGGCTTTTGTCGCCTGCGTTGTCGGAGCTAAAGGATCGATTGCTGCAACGGTTGCGGTTGTTTCAATTGGCTTTATAATTCAGCTCAATCTCCCTGTAGACGAAAGTCTGTCTGGCGGGATGAACGGACGTTTGTCTGGCGAGACAATGGTGAGCGATTCTGCTGCTGAATCGATAAAACGAGATCAACGCTCGGAACGGGGCGAGTCAGACGGATCTAGAGACTCGCTTGATGCGGGAACCGGTGCGGATCCGGTGGAGCTAGCCTACGCGGCCTTGGATCGCGATGCCGCTCTTCTTGAAAAACGGCTAAGCGAAGTGGTTTCACAGGCTCATGAGATTGAACCGAAATCCAGAGCCGCCTCAGAGCCTGTAGCTCTCTCGGAACTCGATGTCATGCCGAAGCCGGCATCCGTGGTTGAGCCTGTCTATCCAACTTCCTTTTTCGGATCCAAGATTCCGGGCGAAGTGTATGTCAAGTTTGTGATTGCAGAGGATGGCTCGACCGGAGACTTCGAATTATTGAGTGCTACTCATCCGGTGTTCGCGGCAAACGTTCTCTACGCACTTGCGCGTTCGCAATTCGAGCCAGGAAAAATCGCAAACCAAGCGGTGGCGACGAAAGTACGGCAGAAGATGCAGTTTGAACCTAACGCCAATAAACGCCCGAAATACGAGGACTGGTTTTGATTTGGAAAATCGATGGGCGTTAAAGTGAGTAAATTCTGGTTTATCCCGCCTGTCCTGGTGTTGGCCTATGGGACGTATTTGTTCAACCGTATGGATGGGGATAGTGAAATCGCCGCTAGCGAGATTCCAGAGATAATTGTGCCGGAATAACAACTAAAAAGTACATTCAACGACTCCAATGAAGAATCCGATGAACTGAAAGTCGCCCGTGAATTGCGTAAGGAGCTTGGGCGGATCGAAGCGCGAATTCTGCGTCGGGAACGACTCAATGAGGAGAGATCTTTGGAGGACGGAGGCGAGCGTGTCGAATCTCTGGATTTGGAGGGTCTGACGCCTGATCAATGGACGAATGCCGGTCGCGAAACACCGGATCAAAGCATTGAGACGTTCCTTTTCGCCGGGGCTTCGGGAGATGTGGAATTGATGGTCGATTCGATCATGATCGAGGGAGAAACTGAGGCCCCGGCGATCGAGCTTTTCGAGAGGTTGCCATTCGAGGTGCGGAGCCAGTTCCCCTATTATGAAAATCTGGTCGCGGCGCTGGTCGTCGATGACGTCCCATTGACCTTAGCTCGCCTGTTGGACCAAACTGCGATTGGAGACGGAAGCATCGAGCAAAACGTACTTTTCACATCGAATATCGATCCGCCGAAAATAGTTAAGCTGCAAATGCGGAAGGTAAGAGACGATAGCTGGAAGATCGTCGTTCCGGGCGAAGCGATTCAAAAGTACATCAGCGAGCTACTCGTATCGGAGTAGCTGGGGTCGCCATCGGCGGAATGACGAAGAGCCGCCGGCAGTGCATTAACGGATACCAAAAGAATGAGGATAGATGAGCACGTGAGGTATTTCATTTAAAGAAGTGAATCGATGAGGGTCGAAAACCACGGAGGACACGGAGTGAAGGAGGCGAGTTCATACACCTATTCTCCTTTTCTCCGTGCCCTCCGTGGTTAAAAACATAGCGTGATTATATCTTCAATTTTAGTGGGCTTTTCAAATGGGGCAACGAGGTTATCGTTCCTACCGTTTCTCGAATTCTTTGTAGAGCGGAGTACCCGATCCGCTGCTTCCAGCTGCGATGGGGGCGTTGTCTTCGGGAATCCATTGGCTGAGCGTTCGGATAAGGCCGCGGTGTTCCGGATTGGCGACCAGGTTCATGCGTTCGTGGGCGTCCTTGCGATGATCATACAACTCCTCCGAGCCATCGTCGTATCGGATGTAGCGCCAGTGTCCGGAACGGATGCTGTGGTTATTGGGACCGAAGGTCGTTACGGCCGGGCGCTCCCAGGTGGGATTGGCCATGGTTAGCAAGGGCTTCAGGCTGACACCATCCAGACCCTTCTTGGAAGGAAGCGAGCAGAGGTCGACTAAGGTGGGGTAAATGTCGATTAGGCCCACCGGCTTGGATATCGATTTATCGGTGAGCAGGCCATGGCCGGCGATCATCATGGGAACCCGGGTGGATTCCTCCCAAAGCGTTCGCTTGGCCCAGTGCATTTTTTCGCCCATATGAAAACCGTGATCACTCCAGAGAACGATGAGGGTGTCGTCCCCTGCCCCACTTTGCTCGAGTCCGTCCAATACAGTCCCCACGCAGTGGTCGACATAGGAAATGCAGGCTAGATAGGCCTGAACCATCGGCTTCCACTCATTGGCTTCTGTCACCCAGTCGTGCTTGGGGGCGATGTGACCGAAGGTAAGTGTTTTGGCGTATTCAGAAAGTTGATCGCGATCCGAAGCGAGGACCTCCGGCATTTGTAGGGTGTCGAGTGGATACAGGTCGAACCATTTTTGCGGCACATACAGCGGGACGTGCGGATTGGAAAATCCGATGGCCATAAAGAAAGGCCGATCCTCTTCCGCCAGTTCTTTTAAACGTTCGGCTCCCCAGAGCGCGGTCTGGAAATCTTGCGTGTCCTCGTCTTTTTCAAACCAAGGCCCCCAGTCCCAGGCTCTACTCCCTTCATAGGAGCTCAAGCGGTCTTTGGGCCTCGGCACTGGCAACCCAGCGGATACGATTTCGTCAAAGGAATCCTTTTCATCTCGTAGAGACTGCCCATGGAATATTTTTCCTCGAGTCGTCAGGAAATATCCATGACGCTTGAAGTACTGGAACATTGTCTCCGCATCGGCATTTTCGGAGGCGCCTCTCAATCCAGGCTGAAGAAAATAGATACCGGTTTTCGAAGGGAGCAGTCCCGAGATCATGCTAACCCGGGCGGGATTGCAAATCGGAGCCTGACAATGAGCATTCTTGAAGACGGTCCCGCGCTCCGCGAGCCGATCCATGTGCGGGGTCTGGGCCTGGGGATGGCCCCCGTAGACGCCAACCCAGTCGTTCAGATCGTCGATGGCGATGAAGAGGACGTTCAGCGGTTTCGAATCCTGAGCCTGCGATTCGAGAGCCAGGAAACATACTAAAAAAACAACGAATAGATGGCGAACGGTCATGGGGTCTCTTCTGTTAATTTCTGAGGGGATTATGGAAAGTTAAGACTAAAAGATTAGGCTCATACAGCCCTTAGCTCCGTTCAATTGGATCTACCGCGTCGGCACCATATAAGTCGTTTTCACTGGAAGAACAAAATAGGGTTCCTTGATCAGCCGATCTTTTATGTCTGCATAGTGTTTCCCGGGATCTTTCGCTGGATCGAATTGCGTATTCACCGTAGGGATACCAGCTTTGATCGAAACTAGATAGTCGTTCATTTGCTGACTCATGTAAACCACACGATTGGGGTCTTTTTTGGACAGATTCTTTGATTCGGAAATATCTTTTTTCAAATTGTAGAGGTAATAATCCCCCGTCTCCCAAAATTTGATCAACTTATAGTCGCCTTGATACAGAACGGTAGAGGGCTGACCGCCTTTTGCCAATTGATAATGCGGGAAGTGGATGACCAGATACGGATGTTCACGGACAACTCCCGCACTGTCTCCTCTCGATAACACATTCGCCAGGCTGCCGCCTTCCAACCCACTAGGCAGTGAATCAATGTCCAGCCAATCGCAGATGGTAGGAAACAAATCCCAGCCGACCGCGCGTGTTGACCGACGGCCTTGATCGATGCCAGGCCCGGCAATTAACAAGGGTACACGCACGCCCCCTTCCCAAGTAGTCGCTTTCCATCCATGCAATGGGCCGTTCGTATTACCAGGATTGTCCAATGGAAAGGATCCGTTATCGGCGATGTAAATGACATAAGTATTATCTTCGATGCCCAGTTCCTTGATTTTATCCAAGGTCATTCCAACGCCTGTATCCAAGTCTTCAGTCATAGCTGCATGGCTTGCTATGCTATGACGCTTTCCGGGTTTTCTAGCCTCAGTTTTTTTGAGGGTAGATTCAAGCGAGTGGATGGCCAGATGGGTCGCATAGTGAGAGATCTGCAGATAAAAGGGACGATCTGCCTTCACTTGTTTTTCCATCCAATCATTGCTCCTTTTGGTGATAGAAAAAATCCGCTTAGGATCCGGATCCTCGGTTGCGCCTTCCCGATTGCCGGTTTCTCCTGTGCTGGTATCGAATCCATGCTTTTCCGGACCGCCTCCATTGATGTGCCATTTGCCGATGTGCGCGGTGGCGTACTCCGATCGCTCCTGCTTGATCCACTCAGCCAGGGTATGTTCCTCATCAGCGATATTGTTAACGTGCGGGGGTGGAATCAAACGATTGCCTTCGAAGAACGAACCTGTGTGCCGGCCCACGATATCGCTCATCTGCAATTTGGCCGGACTTTTGCCGGTCAATATCGAATAGCGAGTCGGAGAACAGTTTGGGTGCGGCGCATAGGCATCCGAGAAAATGACCCCATGTTCGGCCAGTCTTTCCAGGTTCGGCGTTTGGATGTAGTCGCTCTTCGATTCAGGAACGTCTTTATCCATAAGCACCGAGGTAGCGCCCCACCCTTGATCGTCCGTCAGGATCAGAACGATATTGGGGGATTTTGCGGAAAGCCCAAATTGAGAAACCAAGGCGAGGAGTAGAGAAATAAATAGCAATCGGCTCACCCAGCGATTCTAACACAATCGAGGACCCCCGGCGCAAGCCCGGAGGCATTCTCAAGTTAGCGAATTCGATACTGGAGACAAAAACCGAGAGCCAAATTTAATGGTAACCTATTCACTCCTCCAGTAGTTATAAAATAAAGACCTTCCGCACATAAGTGGATCCGCCAAACCAGTCTTCTTAAATCCACCAGTAAAAAACCTCGTCGAACCAGTCCTGATGAGGTTGGGCACTCTAAGTAAAAAATTTCCATTTTGGCGTCGCCCCAGCCCATCCGGGCAACGGTGAAAGCTCGGACGAAAGGCTGCGCCGACAAAAACCAAATTTCTATCCGTAAATCGCAAAATACACCAAACCCATGCCACTGAAAAACAGCTTCACTGAATTGTTCTGGAACCCGGTAACCATCGATTCATTACCGACCTTAGCCCTTAGCCTGCTCACGGCTGCCGTATTGGGCTGGTTGCTAGGCAAAGCCTACGTCAGGTTCGGCACAGCCCTTTCAAACCGGCGTCAATTCGCGCGGAACTTCCTGCTGCTGACCGTGACCACGACGCTGATCATCAGCATCGTCAAATCGTCACTCGCGCTGTCGCTTGGCTTGGTCGGCGCGCTGTCGATCGTGCGTTTCAGAGCGGCGATCAAGGAGCCCGAGGAACTCGCATTTCTGTTCCTGGCAATCTCAGTTGGCTTGGGCATGGGGGCGGGACAGGGGTTGGTTACCGTAGTGGCCTTTGTATTAATCCTTGGACTCATCGCGCTGCGAAGTCTTTCCCGTCCAAAGGCTGATTCGGGAAACCTGTTCCTTACCATTAATAGCCAGGCGCCAGGCAAACTGACTACCCAGCAAATTCTGGAGGCCCTCTCCAGCATCGGGGCCACAGCCAGTTTGAGGCGAGTTGATGATGGGCCTGACGTAATGCGAGCCTCGTTTCGAGTCGGTTTTGTCGACCCCCAAGGCATTGAAACGTTTAGCGAGGCTGTGCGCAAACTCAGCCCGTCGGTCGAGATAACCTGCCTTGAGGATGGCGGCCTAAACCATTGATTCAACCCGCGACGCCTGTTGCCAACGCGGCTACTGGTGAACTTCGCTACGAGCGCAAGCTGCTTCCCGCTGGCTACGCTCATCCAGAGGTGTTGGCGTTGATCCGCCAGCATCCATCCGGATTCCACGAGACCTATCCGCCCCGTTGGGTGAACAACCTTTACCTCGATTCCCCCGGTTTGGACGATTATCACAACCACGTCACGGGCCTCGCCGAAAGAAGCAAGAGCCGCATCCGTTGGTATGGCGATCTGCGGGGACCGATTTCGAAACCTGTGTTCGAGCGAAAACGCAAGCAGGGCACGCTGAGCGGGAAACTCACGAGCGCCGTGCCATCACTGGCCCTCAACGGCGGCCTGGACGAACCTAAATTACGAGCGATGCTGAACGGCCTCGGCACGGAGAATCCCTTGTCGCGCTGTCTCGACCATCGGCACCCTACTCTCATCAACCGATATCATCGTCACTACTATTTGAGCGGCGATGGCCGGGTCCGTCTGACCGTGGATTCGGATCTCGCGTTCTATGCGCCTGACCACACCGCTGCAGCGCTAGCCAGCCGAGCGCCGGCAGATTACGCTGTGGTAATCGAGCTCAAGTACGCGCCAACCGACGCCGAGTGCGCCGCTGACATCGCCAACTGGTTTCCCTGCCGCATCGCGCGCTGCTCCAAATACGTGCTGGGCATTGAGGCTATTCGTCGCGCCTGACCTGAAATTCAAATCCCGATCAAACCATGAAACGTCAACTTTTCAAAAACCCTCACTCTTCGCTGCAGGATCTGATCTTTGGAATACTGGCCGTTGGATTCGTGGTGGGCATCCTGGTCATGGTAATCCAGTCGGGGCCCTCATCTGATGAAGAGATCGCTCAAGCGGAGACCGGCGCCCGCGGCCCTGGTGCGCAGGCGGATTTTGGTGGTCCACAACCTTTCGGCGGGCCAGAAGTTGGAGGCCCAGGAGGTCGCCCGGGACGTAGTCGCGAGCCCATCAAGGTCCTCGAGCAGTTTGACGAGGATGGCAATGGCTGGCTCAACGCGACGGAGCGAAAGGCGGCCCTCGCCCATTTGGAAACTCAGGCCGACAATGGCGCTGCGCCCGGACGACGAGGTCCCCGCGGCGGTGGCGGCGGCTTTCGTGGCGGGCCTAGATTCGGAGGCGGTGGAGGCGAACAGAGCGAACCCGAACCAGGCCCGCGGCTTGCTCCGGAGGATGTAGCCTCCCTTCCCGACGTGCCGCTGTATGACCCGTTTTCGCTACGTACCTTGTTCCTCGAATTCGACAGCGACGATTGGGAAAAGGAGCTTGAGTCGTTTCACGACACCGATGTCGATGTGCCGGCGAATCTTGAAGTGGATGGCCGAACCCTGCAGCACGTGGGCATTCGATTCAGGGGGAACACTTCCTACTCGATGGTGGGGAGTGGTCGAAAGAGGCCGCTCAACCTCACCCTCGATCTAGTGCACCCGAAACAGGAAATCGGCGGCTATAGCACACTGAACCTGCTGAACGCCAATGGGGACCCAACCATGCTCCGCTCAGTCCTCTACTATGAAATCGCCCGGCAATACATCCCGGCTTTCAAAGCGAATTTCATGCGGGTGGTAATCAATGGCGAGAGTTGGGGCGTCTACGCCAACGTACAACAGTTTGACTCGAAATTTGCCAAGGATTTCTTCGGCACTCCGAAGGGCGTCCGCTGGAAAGTGCCCGGTAGCCCAGCGGGACAAGGTGGCCTTGCTTATCTCGGAGACGAGATCGATCCGTACCGCCAGATCTTCGAACTAAAATCGAAAGAGGATCCTAAAAACTGGGTGGGGCTCATGTTGCTTTGCCAGACTCTGAACGAGACGCCAACCGAATTGCTGGAAAGCGCTCTTGCTCCGATTCTCGACGTGGACGGCGTCCTTAAATTCCTCGCCTTGGACAACGTCATGGTAAACAACGACGGCTTCTGGATTCGAGCAAGTGACTACAGTCTCTACCAGGATGCGCATGGGCAGTTCCATGTCTTGCCCTACGATGCGAACGAGACCTTTGCCGTAGGTCGCGACGGCGGACCTCCGGGTGGCGGCGGACTTGCGGGCGGTGGACGCGGAGGCCGTGGACAAGGCGGTCGAGGACGAGCTGGCGCGGGTGGCTTTGCCCCGGGAACGTTTATAGCTCCAGCCCTGATCGCTAAAGCGGATGGGAACCAAGATGGAAAAACCGAACGCACCGAACTCATGGCCTTAGCCGATACTTGGTTTCTGGATACAGGAATGGACAAGACTGCAACAATGGATCGCGATCAATTTGTCGCGGGTCTGACCCAGTGGGCGAATCAGCAGAACGAATCAAGTGGACAGTCGGCGCCAGGCGGCCGAGGAGGCTTCTCCCCCATTGCGTTTATTGGCGGCGACCTATTCACGTCGGTCGATGTCAACAAGGATGGCCTGGTGGCTCACGCCGATTTGCAGAAACGCCTTGGCGATTGGTTCACGGAATGGGATGTGGAGAAGATCGGCGACCTCACCGCGACGCAGTTGACCGACGGAATCAACGCAACGTTGACAAAACTCCGCGAACAGAACGCAGGCGCTGTAGCCCAGGCGGGCGCACGACGAGGGCGAGGTCAGGGTGGCCCAGGTGGTTTCAGAGGTCGAGGTGGTCCTGGTGGCGGTTTTGGCGGCGCTGCTGGCGGAAGAGCAGGTGGTGGCGTGGATCTAGATCCGCTGGTACTGGAAAACGACGCGAGTCGTCCTCTTGCCTCTAAGTTGCTAGCAGTTCCAGAACTGCGGGCGCGTTATCTAAGCTACGTCCGCGACATCGCCGAAAATTGGCT
>JAJFLS010000472.1 GCA_021772595.1 Opitutales bacterium | reverse complement strand
TGGATGCCGATTGGGACAGTCTCTTTCAAGGCGATGCGCTTCGAACGCTGTTGAATGACGTCGAATGGATCGATGATCCCAAAGCGAGTGAAGCGGTTCGCGATTCCTTGTTGGCGCCAATCGGGTCGCAAGAAGTGTGGGCATCGGGCGTTACCTATTATTCAAGCCGACTGGCGCGAATGGAAGAGTCAAAGAGCGCGGGCGGCAGCGATTTCTACGCGAGCGTGTACAATGCGGATCGTCCAGAATTGTTTTTCAAATCGACCGCTTCCCGGGTTGTTGGGCATGGCCAGCCTGTGAGAATCCGGAAGGACTCGACCTGGAACGTGCCGGAACCGGAGCTGACCTTGGCGCTTTCGAACGAGGGCGAAATAATCGGATACACGGTCGGCAACGACATGAGTTCCCGAAGCATCGAAGGCGAGAATCCGCTCTACTTGCCGCAGGCGAAAACCTACGAGGGTAGCGCTGGCTTGGGTCCGTGTCTCTATATACTGGATACTCCTATCCCTGCGGAATCGAAAATTCGATTGAACATATACCGATCCGAAACGCTCGTGTTCGGCGGTGAAACGAAACTTTCGGAAATGAAACGTTCGCTGGAAGAACTCGCTGAATACTTGTTTCTCGAAATGAAATTTCCGACCGGCTGCTATCTCATGACGGGTACGGGCATCGTGCCCGGAAACGATTTCACGTTGGAGCCGGATGACCGGATCGAAATCGAAATTGAAAACCTCGGAACGCTGGTTCAAACCGTATCGAGTTAGAGGATATTTTATGGAACTGCTTCAACTCTTTCGAAAGATCGCCTTGCTTGAGGGCTTGTCGTTTATCGTTCTAATGTTCATTGCCATGCCCTTGAAACGCATTTGGGGCATGCCAGAAGCGGTGACGTGGGTTGGTTGGATACACGGCGTTTTGTTCGTTCTCTATGTATGCGTGCTATTTTTCGTTTGGAGAATGCACGCATGGAATCGCGGCAGAGTAGCGATCGCATTCGTCGCGTCGATCTTGCCATTCGGAACCATCATTTTCGATCGCTCGCTAAAGCGCGAAGTTGCGAGTCTCCGGGTGTAAACTGGTAGGGCTGCTTATCCCTAAGCAGCCGATGAAATTGTTGTATGCGGTTGCGGCTGCTTAAAGATAAGCAGCCCTACCATCTCAAATTACGCCCACGCCTCGCGCAGCGCACGAAGCCAATTGCCGTGCATGATCGCTGCGATGTCTTCCTCGGAATATCCACGGCGAGTCAAAATGCCGGGCAAGGATTGCAGTTTAGAAATGGATTTTAGATCCTGAGGCGTCTGCTCGTATCCAAATCCTCCATCCAAATCGGAGCCGATGCCACAGTGTCGAGACGAGCCTGCGATTTGGCAAATATGGTCGATGTGATCGGCGATCGCCTCGAACATGAGCCCGGACGATTGCGGAGTCGTTTCTCCTCGAATCCAATTGGGAACGAGCATCCAGGCGTCCATTGCCATGCCGATCACAGCACCTCGTTCGACGAGCGCGGCGATCTGCTCGTCGCTCAATTGGCGCTGATAGGGAACGAGAGAGCGACAGTTGCTGTGACTGGCCCATACAGGGCCGTCGAAGAGATCGAGCGCTTCCCAGAAGCCTTGATCGGTGAGATGCGTCACATCCAAAATGATTCCAAGCTCCTGCATGGCTTTGAGCAATTCACGCCCCGCAGGTTCAAGTGGGCCTTCTTCTCCCGTGCCGGGGGCGTATCGCCCGGGACCATAGTGCGCGGGTCCGAGCGCTCGAAGACCGTATTCGTAGGCGCGCTCGAGATGTTTGAGATTCAGTATCGAATCCGCTCCCTCGAGGCTCAATATATAGCCGATCGGGAATTCGCTCTGTGTTTCGAAATCTTGATTCAAATGAGCGTCAAGCTGATCGGTATTCGTTATTTGGAGCATTAGGCCTCGATCTTCCATCGCTCGATACCAGGCGAGTTGACCTTGCGTTTGAGCCCAAGCGATTTCGGGACTGTTCCAGCCACGCAAGGGTGTTTTTTTGGATACGCTGTGTCCGATTTGAGTGGCGACGCAAATCCCAATTTGCGCGGCGCGCATCTCGGGGAGCGTCACCGTTCCAGTGGCCCGAACTGGAAGATCGGTCATGCCGGTTTCGCGCTCGCGAACTTCGGCTAACGGACGCGATAGGTCGCGATTCCAATGGATGGCATTCAAGGAAAGATCGAGGTGTGCGTCGAATAAAAGCATTGATGTTATTTTTGCGAAGCGGTTTCCGAACGACAGAAAAATGTGCGGACTAAATGGTCAGAGGGCGGGCGAGTCCGGAGGCTTACGCTGATAGACAGCGTTGCGGAAACGATCGCGCCGAAAAGAAACGGATGAAAATGCAATGGCTTGAAAGGCTCCATTCTGCCGTATAAAAAGTATCCGATTACGTACAGCGCGATATGCGTGCAAAACCCTCCCAGCATGCCAGCGAAGGCTCCCTGTCGATTGTATCTCGGCCAATAAAGCGCTAGCGACATCGGCACGAGAAAACTGGTCGAAAGCCCCGTGCCGGTGAACACGATTATATCTTGCAGAAATTGAGGCGGACTCACGGCTGCTAGCATAGCGCCGGTTCCGACTGCCAAGGTTACCGCATGGGAAAGCCGCTTGAGGGCGCGCTCGGACGCCTCGGGATTGATGTTGCGTTGATAGACATCGCGGACGAGCGCTGAGGATATCATCAGGAGAAAACTGTCCATGGTGGACATCACCGCGGCGAATGGCGCGGCGACTAGCAGGCCGGCGAGCCAAGGCATGTTGATGCCGAATGTTAGGATCCGGGCCATTTCCGGCATGATGCGGTCCGATTCGGTTTCCCATCCAGGCAGCAATACTCGGGCAGAACAGAAAATGAGAACGAGAGGAAAGTAGATGATGGTGAAGTAAATGGATACAGTGAAAATAGACCGGCGAAGCGTCTTGGTGTCTTTAAACGCCATGAGCCTCACCATATTGCTCGGTTGGCCGGCGCCCGAGAAGGTCCACATGAAGAAAAATGAAACGGCCAGGCTCAGCGGCAGAAATCCGTCTGGACTAGTTGGGTGGGGGCCTGGGGCGCTCACATAGGTTCCGGCTTGGGAAGCGCCGCTTGCGTAGTCACGCGAGGATACGACTTCGATGGCCAAAGGAGCATCCAGGGATTGGTTGCGGTTCTGCTCGATATGTTCGGGAAAAGTGATCTCGATTGCGGGAATGCGATGCGAGTCCGCATCGTCCGTTTGCCATTCCGCGAGGTTCAATCCAGTGGAAATTTCCGACCGCGCTTTCGTTCGAAACAATCGGATCTCGCCGTTTTCTTGCGGATCGATTAGCCAACTATTTTTCGGAATCGTCACTCGTTGGCGTGCGAGCGCTCCGTCTTCCAGTTTCAGCTCCAGCGAGACTAGTTTAGGTGGCGTCATCTCTGCCATCTTGCTGGTGACTGATCTCAGGCCGCCCGCTTGCGATATCGCGAGAGGCAGCATCAAGGCGACTCCGCCAACCATCACGAGCCCTTGCATGACATCCGTCCAGACGACCGCTCGGAAACCGCCATAAGCGGTATAGATGATTACCGCCACTGAGAACACAAGTAGACATATCAAATAACCGGGATCCGCTGCGCTGAAAAAAGGCATGTCGCGTATCGTATCCGACATCCACGCACGACTTTGAGTGAAAAGGGGAACGCCATCGAGTAGCGACTGTAAAATCAGACTGCCACCCTTGAACTGGGCGATCAGATTGAAGATAATGAAGAAGACGATGAGAAAGGTCGCAAGCGCTCCAAACGCCACGCTTTCGAAACGGTCGCGGAGCACGTCCGGTATGGTGATGGAGCCCGTTTTGCGGGCCATTTGATTGAGTCGTTTGCCGAGCAGTCCCATCGCGACGAGCGGCACGACCATGTAGCCCCCGATCCAAAGACCCACGACCCAACCGTGCGTGTAGACGAGCGAGGGAAAGCCGATAAAGCTCCCGCCAGAAGCGCTTGTGGCAGCGAAGGTTAGGGCGAAGGCCCACATGCCCAGCGAACGGCTGCCCAGGAAATACTCGCTCAAGAAAGCCTTCGATTGGGCAAGCCGATTGGAAAGCCACGCCAGGAACATCACGATCGCGATGTAGAAGGTGAAGGTGACGATCGCGGAATTCGAGCCTTCCGTTGCTGCGAGGATCGGATTCATCCTAGCCGTTTTCGCTCGTCGATTCCGGGAGCGAATCTTCGTCTTGATCGTTTAAATCCTCTTCGTCTTCAGGCTCGAGAAGCGAATCGTCTTTCATGTAGAAGAAGCAAAACCAATAGGTGATTGCATTGGCGATTATCCACGGAACAAATACGCCGAGCACGATCCATCGGGGCATCCCAAGTAGAGTCGGTATCTTGACCGAACCGTAATGATACCCGTCGAAATAGGAGATGCTTATTGCCCATGTGAGTAGCAGCGCGAAGATCGAGCAAATCACGATCGCCTCTCGACGAGCGGAAATGAAAGAGGGATCCCATTGCCGTTCGCCCGTTGACGGTTCGGAGTCTTCAGGCGGGGGCGCGTTTTGGCTCATGGGGCAATGAGGAGGGTAGAAGTCGAGATAGGGGCAATCGTATCACTAATCTGGCAACTAAAACGGCGGGCTTGTCAATGGAGCAAAATCTGGAGGATTGGAAAACATAATTCTAGGTAGCGGCCGACCTCCGA